>JAXINY010000011.1:0-6890 GCA_034190525.1 Asbonarchaeaceae archaeon (SeqCode)
CGCACCTCCCGCAGCTCCATCTCCACCCGCTCAGGCGCTTTCACGTCGACCGATGTCGGGCCGTAGTTGATCACCATCTCCACCAGCTCCGCGAAACCGTCAACCTCCATCTCTACCTCGGCGACCTGCGAGTACCCCTCGTCGAGGTCCGGCGACGGCTGCTCCACCTCACGCACCTCGTCCACGTCCGCGGCGAACGCCGACACCGCCCGCTCGTTCTCCAGCTGCCGCAGGTGGTCCTGCAGCGACTCCTCCGCAGCCTCTTCCTCCGCAGCGACCACGTCGAACACCATCCACACCTCAAGCAGCTCGCTCATACTAGCGTCGGTGGCCGCAGTGCTTTTTAAATGTGCTGACGGGGTCGCAAACCTATTTATTGGAGCAGCCGCAACCTCTCCGCATGGCACGTCTCAGGGGCGCGCTGCACGATGAGGCCATCGACCTGTACAAGGGGTTGAAGAACGTCCTGCCGCTGGTGGAGTCCGAGGAACCGGAGGACGAGGCGGGGTACGGCGAGTTCCAGATCGAGAGCACGTCCGCCAACCTCATCGTCATCCCGGACACCGACGACGTGACGGAGATCGACGTCCGGTACCCGCTGCTGCAGCCGTTCGCCGACGCGCACATCCACTGGGACGACCAGGAGGAGGAGCTGGTGTACGAGATCGAGGAGCCGACGCTGTCCGACCGGGAGGAACAGATATTCGAGCGGGTGAAGGAGGCGCTCGAGAAGAAGATATCCGTCCCGCTCAGCGATCTCGAGACCTCGGAGGACATCATCGACTACCTGCAGGGCGAGGTCGGCGGGGTGCTGGAGGAGCTCGGCTACCACCTGTCGGAGTCCGCGGAGAACAAGCTGATGTACTACGTGTACCGGAACTTCGGCGGGCTGAACGAGATCGAGCCGCTGATGCACGACCCGTACATCGAGGACATCGGGTGCTCCGGGACCGGCATCCCCATCTACATCATCCACACCAAGTTCGGGTCCATCCGCACCAACCTGAAGTTCGACGACGAGGACAATCTGCGGAACCTCATCGTCAAGCTCGCCGAGCGGGCGAACAAGTACGTGTCCTACTCCGACCCGTTGCTGGACGGGACGCTGCCGGACGGCTCCCGTGTCAACGCGTCGCTGACGCAGGATGTCACGACCAAGGGGCCGACGTTCTCCATCAGGAAGTTCCAGGAGGTCCCGTTCAGCGCGGTCGACCTGCTGGACCTCGGCACCGTCAGCAAGGAGGTGATGGCGTACATGTGGCTGTGCCTGGAGTACCAGAAGTCAGCGCTCGTCATCGGCGGCACCGCGACCGGCAAGACCACGTTCCTCAACTCCGTCGTCTCCTTCATCCCGCCCGAGATGAAGATCGTGTCCATCGAGGACACACGCGAACTGCAGCTGCCGCACGAGAACTGGATCCCGTCGGTGACGCGGTCCGCGGCCGGGGAAGAGCAGGACGATATCACCATGTACGAGCTGCTGCGGGAGTCGTTCCGGCAGAACCCTGACTACGTCGTCGTGGGCGAGGTCCGTGGCAAGGAAGCATCTGTACTGTTCCAGGGGATGGCGTCCGGCCACCCGTCGCTCTCCACCATGCACGCATCGACACCGGCGGACGTGGTCTCACGGCTCACCACGCCACCCATCAACCTCTCCCCGGCGCTCGTGGAGACGCTGGACATGATCGTGAGCATGACGCACGCCCGGGAGTGGGGGGAGAACGCGCGGCGTGTCTCCGCGGTGTACGAGATCGAGGACATCAGCGACGAGGGCACCGCCCGCACCAACGAGTACTTCTCCTGGACGGCGGTGGACGACTCGTTCGCGCAGAAGGCGGACAGCACCATCCTCGACAACATCCAGCAGCAGTACGGGCTTGACAGCCGCGAGGTCGAGGAGGAGATGGAGGACCGGAAGCGGGTGCTGGACTGGCTGCACGAGAAGGGGTACACCCACTTCGAGAAGGTGTCAAGCGTCATATCGGAGTACTACAAGGACAAGGACACCGTGATGCGGCTCGTGGACGAGGAGACCGCCGTCGGGTTCGAGGACATCGTCGAGGAGGGCGGCGAGCAGATGCCGCCGCAGGTGGAGCGGGAGCGCACTGAGCTCGAGCAGGCCGTGGGCCGCGCCCCGACCGCCGCGGAGGGCGAGGAACCGGCCGGCCCGCCGTCCGGCGGCGGGGCCGGAGCGACGGGACAGGAGCAGGCGGGCGGGGGAGCGCAGGACACACCAGCGGCGCCCGGCCAGGGCGTTGACTACAGCGCACTGGTGCAGAACCCTGTCGGCGCGGTGAAGGAGCGCGTGGACAGGGAAGGACTGGACCCGCAGCGCGTCATGCAGGCCGAGAAGGCGGGGCGGAACCGGGAGAGCCTCCTCCGGTGGCTCCGGGGGAAGGTGGAGCGGGCCGATATGATGGAGGACGAGAGCGAGGAGCCGGACAGCGGCGACGAGGAGCAGGAACAGGACCGGTCCGGGAACCCGTTCGACGAGGACGCAGAGGACGTGGAGAACCCGTTCGAGTGACTCCGCCTATCGCTCCCGGACCTCGAACCGGCACCGATCGCTGCCGTCCTCCGCGCTGCACGCGACCTCGTTGACGACGAAGTTATCACCGAGGCAGTTCTGGAGGAACCCCGCGATGTACCCCGCGACGAAGTAGCACATCGTCCGCCCCGACTCCGGCGCCGCATCGGTGAGCGCGTTCTCCGACAGCTCGATGACCGCCGGATCGCCGTCGTCCACCAGCTCGAGGCTGCCGATGTTCATCGCGTCGAAGCTGCTGGCGAGCTCCGCCACCGCGCCGGACATCGTGTCCGCATCGCAGCCCAGGTAGCCGCCGGCGTACTTCATCGCGGAGAAGTACAGGAGCTGGTGGGTGCCCATCGATACCGTCTCGAGGCTGTACATGATCTCCTGGAGGAACTGGGCGTCGATGTCCCGGCCGCGGCCGTCCCGCTCCTCGACATCCTCGCCGTCCGCCATCCGCCGGTTCCGGTCGGCCAGCTCGTCCAGCCCCTCGTAGAACTCGTCGCTACCATCCATCGCTACCACCGACGTTCCGCCATGTCCTGTACAGGACTGCAGCGATTATAATGTTTCCCAGCATGAAGTAGACGCGCTGGATGTTGAACACCACGCGGGTCGGCCGCACCATCAGCACCAGCTCCAGCACCGCGAATGCCGCGATGAGGGAGAGCCCGACCGCGGCGACCAGCCAGCTCACCGGTTCCGGCCCGGCCTCTCGGGCGCGGGACAGGATGCGGATGTAGTACGCGATGAACAGGACGGCGAACGCCGCGGCCGCGAGGTTCACCGCGAAGATCACAGGGTTCACTGGTACATCACCCGCCATATCCTGCGGACGCCGCCGAACAGGAAGCCGAACCCGAGCAGCGATGCCGCGCCGGAGAGGAGGTGCATCGCGGCGAAGTCGAAGTACCGGTTGACCGAGATGAACACCTCGATGGAGAAGCTGATGATGACGAGGCTCATCCCTGTCATGAGGAAGTTCCAGGCCCGTGGCGTCTCGTCCACCGACGTGAGCCGGGACAGGATGGACAGCAGTAGCATGATGTTGACCGCCGCGAACACGAGTGCGACCGTCTCGACGAGGATGCCGGAGCTCATGCCTCGACCTCCGCGGGCTCACGCCCCTGTATCCCGGTGCCGGTGTCGATGCCGAACTCCATCCAGTCGCGGGAGTGCTCCGTCTTCACCATGCGCTGCACCGTCATCATCCGCTTCTCCCCGTCCATCTTCATGCGGAGGAGGCCGTCGGCGACGTAGTTGAGCGTCGATATCGTCTTCTGCTCGTGCACCCCTTCCTCCAGCGTCATCAGCAGGTTGCTGTTGGACGCCTTGCTCTTCGCCCCGACGACCTGCAGGAACTTGACAGCGGAGCCGGGGTCGGTGTACAGGACGAGCGTCGACACCGAGTCGAGGACGACGCGCTTTCGTCCCTTCCCGAGCTCCCGCATCGCGTCCGCGAGCGTGATGTTCATCTCGTTGAGGTCGGACGGGCCGTCGATGGCGAACTCAGCGTCCACCTCGCCGCCCTCCCGCCAGGAGTAGCCGTCGATGAACACGAGGTTGTCGCCGTACTCGTCGAAGTCCCAGCCGAAGTACTTCGCGGTCTCCCGCACCTCCTCCGGCGGGCTGTCAAGGGTGATGTACAGCCCCTTCTCCCCCTCCTGGAGGCCCTGGTACATGAACTGGTTGACGAACGTGGACTTGCCGACGCCCGGCGGCCCGACGACCAGGACCGACGAGTTCTGCGGGAAGCCGCCGGACAGCTCCTCGTCCAGCATCCGTACACCGGTTGATTCGCGTTCGACGACAGCCATCGCCAGATAACCTGGGAAGAGGTTTCCCGCCCTCTCATTTATTAGTTGCGGGCGTTCAGCACCGGGAGACAAGTTATTTATTAGGCTGTGCCGCACACCTGACCTAGTGGCAGAATGGCGCGAGAACGTATCAGGACCGGTATCGAGGGGATGGACGACCTGCTGAACGGCGGCATCCCGCGCACCAACACCGTGCTCCTCGCGGGCCCCGCGGGCTCGGGGAAGACGACGTTCGCGATGGAATACCTGTACCGCGGCGCCACGGAGTACGACCAGGAGGGCCTGTTCGTCTCGTTCGAGGAGGACAAGGAGGAGCTGCTGGAGAACATCCCGTTCGACTGGGACATGCGGTCGCTCGTCGACGAGGGGAAGATCAGCATCGTCAAGTACGACCCGTACCAGTACGAGGACATCATCGACCTCATCCGGACCAACGTCAAGCAGGGGGACGTGGAGCGGGTCGTGGTGGACTCGGTCACCGCGCTCAGCCTGTACGTGGAGAACGTGAAGGACGTGCGGAAGCTCATCCTGGACATGAACGAGGAGCTGAAGAAGCAGGATGCGACAACCATCTACACCGGGGAGATCAAGAGCGACCAGCCCGACCAGATATCCCGGTTCGGCGTGGAGGCGTTCATCGCGGACGGCGTCATCACCCTGATGCTGGGGGAGCAGGGGGCGGAGCTGACCAACCAGATCCTCATCTGGAAGATGCGGGGGACGGACCACGACCGGAAGATCCACCCGTTCGAGTTCAAGGCCGACGGTCTGAAGGTGTACGCCGAGGAGACGTCGCTGTCCTCCGATGGAGGGGGCGACGAGATGTTCTGAAACGATGTTATCCCCCATCACCGTCATCCGGCGCATCGCAGAGCGCGTGGCAAGAGCCCTCCGGTCGAACACGTACGCGGGCGCGTCGAACGCGCTGTTCGGCGGTGCCGCGGACATGGCCGGCGAGTACTTCCTGGGGCTGGAGGATGACATCCAGCAGGCGAACATGGACGTGCTCTACCGGACGTACGTTGCCGAGATGTTCATGGGGGCGTTCCTCGCCGTCCTCGGCGGTCTCGGGTTCGCGACCGTCGTGACGGTGACGTACTCGCTGCCGGTCATCTTCGCCCTCGTCATCTGGGTGTTCCTCCCGCTCCTCTTCGCGCTCGTCGTCTTCACCGGGATGTACCTGTACCCGGCGTGGAAGGCCCGCGACCGTGCGCGGGATATCAACCGGAACATCCCGTTCGCGCTCAACCACATGAGCGCCATCGCCGGGTCCGGGGTGCCGCCGTCCTCCCTGTTCGAGCTCCTGGTGAACTTCGACGAGTACGGGGAGATCGCCGGGGAGGCGGACGAGATCGTGACACGGGTGACGGTGTTCGGCGACGACGTGACCACCGCGCTCAAGGACGTCGCCGCGACCACGCCGTCCGACGACCTGAAGGAGGTGTTCTACGGGATGGTGTCGACGCTGGAGACCGGTGGCGACCTGAAGGACTTCCTGGACGAGCGCGCCGACCGGGCGCTGTTCGACTACCGGATGAAGCGGCAGAAGGAGATCGACCGGTTGACCACGTTCGCAAGCTTCTACACCGCGCTGCTGGTGGCGGCGCCGCTGTTCCTCGTCACCATCCTCGCGGTGCTGGAGACCATCGGCGGCGGCCTGTTCGGGTACCCCATCAAGGCGCGCTGCGGGTTCATCAACGCGTTGCTCGGTGGCTGCCCGATGGGTGTCATCGACGTCGGCGCGTTCATCGTCATCCCCATCGCCAACATCATATTCATCGCTGTCCTGGAGGTGACGCAGCCTGAGATTTGATATCCGCCGGACGGTGCAGCGGAAGCTGCAGGAGATCACGGGACTCCGGAAGAAGGACCTGGTCATCCTGGTCGCCTCCCTGCTCGTCGGCGGCCTCATCGTCGGCGGCAACTTCCTGCACTACCAGTCCGTCCAGGACCGGTACAGCACCAGCTTCAGCGACAGCCCGGAGGAACTGACCATCACCGGGGCCGACCCGATGGAGCTGTCGTTCGATATACAGAACCCTGACAGGATGGAGACCGTGCGCGTATCCGTCGTGTTCCGGGACGTCTCCCCCGGCACGTCGTTCACCTTCACCGTCAACGACGACGTGACCGAGACGGCGACCGGGTTCCGGCCCGGCGGCTCCCACCTCATCACCCTGTCCAGCGACCAGCTGCAGGAGGAGAACACCCTCGAGGTGAGCGGGCGGTTCGACTTCTCGACGCAGGCGACCGTCCAGTCAGTGAAGGTGCGCGGCGTCACGGGGCTGCAGCGCATCACGTTCCTGCTGCTGAACATCATCGGCATCATCATCGTCATCGGCCCCATCCTCATCGTCAAGTACATGCAGTACTCGCGGCGCGCGGAGCTGGAGGAGGAGTTCCCGAACTTCCTGCGGGACGTGGTCGAGGGGACGCGCGCAGGGATGCCGCTGCCGCAGGCCATCCAGAACACGAGGAGCAACAGCTACGGGCAGCTCACCCCGTACGTGAGGGACATGGCGGCCAAGCTGGAATGGGGCATC
>JAXINY010000023.1:0-6669 GCA_034190525.1 Asbonarchaeaceae archaeon (SeqCode)
TGTCGATGTCCTCCGGGCTGAGCTGGCCGCTGAGAAGGGAGTTGAGCTGGTCCCACTTCTCCTCCCGGATCATCTCGCGCACGTCGGCGCGCCGCAGCTTGTCGATAAGGTCCTCCCGGTTCATGTCCTGGATCTTGGACAGGAGGCCCTCCCGCTGCGCCATCTTCTCCTTCCGCTTTATCGCGATAAGCCCGTCGACCACGCGGAGCGCGTCCATCAGCCGGGCGTGCTCGTTGTGGAGGATGGCCATCTCGTCCTCGATGGACACGATCTCCTCCGCCAGCTCCTCCTGCAGCAGCTCGTCGTCCGCCTCCACGATGTCCTCGAACAGGTCCTCCCGCTTCTCGGACAGGTCCGAGTGCCGGTCCCGCTTCAGCTTCACGTCCGCCCGGATATCGGCCTTCTCCCGGTTCAGCTCGTCCAGCGTCAGGTTCTCGATATCAAGCCGGCCGTCGTCACCGCCGAACACGCGGTCCTCGATGTCGTCGATAATCCCCATGCGTACCCACTACAGCGGTGTTTCGTTCCCGTCTATTTAAATCTGGAGGTCAGTCCCGGATGAACTCCTCCACCACCTCCTCCACGGAATCGTCGTCCGTCTCCGCATCACCGTCCTCCGCTCCCCCGCTTTCCTCGCCCGCCGTTCCTGCAGCGTCCGCCTCCTCCCCGGACGTTTCCGGGCTATCGCCGGCGCCGTCCGTGCTGTCGCGATGTGCTCCTGCGTCCTCCTCGTCGACCACGTTCCCCTCCTCGTCGATTTCCACCTCGTCCGCCGCCCCCGCCTCTCCCTCACCGGGGTCGTACGAGTAGCTGCTGCGGGACCGCGGTCCCCGTTCGCGGTGCGCGCTCCAGAACCGCTCGATGGCGGCGCGGCACTCCTCGAGCAGGTCCTCCTCGTCCTCCACGAAGTAGATGCGCTGCTCCTCGCCGGACGCGTCGATGTCGATGTGCGGGTAGTACAGGTGGTCGGTCTCCGTGGTGACGTCCTCCACCGCGCGCCACCGGACCTGCCGGAGGATCTTCTCGTCACCGATCTCCCGCCGGATGCGCTTCCAGTCCTCGACATCCCTGAACTCGACGCGGATACCGTTCTCCGACACGGTGACGTGCGCCAGCTCCCCGTCGAACTCCTCCGCATCCACCTTGTCCATGCTGACGGTCTTGTCCGTCCAGCTCTCCGCCATACCACTCTCTGGGGGTCGGAGGTTTTAACTTCCACCGGTCAACCACGCGGGAGAACACGGTCTCAGAGCTCGAGGTCGTCCTCGTCCAGCTCCATCCCGTCCGGGTCGAACAGCTGCCCCATCTGGTCCTCCATCTGCTGCAGCTGCTTCCGCGTCCGGTACTGGAAGTAGAGCACGAGTCCGACCACGCCGGCGACCGCCCCGGCCGCGAACCCGCCGCCGAACGCGAGCAACGTCGATACCATACCGTCGCACGCGGGCCAAATCTATTTGTATGTGCCGCCGGCAATACCCCGCATGGCATCCCTCCTGCTGGAGGTGTTCGTCGCCGCCCTCATCACCGACCTCGCGACGGGCCTGGGGGCGGTCCCGTTCTTCTTCGTGCGGGAGATCCCGCAGGCGTACAACGGCATGGCGTGGGGTGTCGCGGCCGGGCTGATGCTGTCCGCCTCCTTCATCGACCTCATCTTCCCGGCGCTCGACATGGGCGGCCCCGTCCAGCTCGTCGCCGGCGCCGCTATCGGGCTCGGGTTCTACCTCGCCGGGGAGCGGCTCGTGCACAGCCTCGACTTCGGGTTCGAGGATATCACGGACGCGGACTCCGTCACCCGCATCATCATGATCCTCGGCGTCATGACAGTGCACTCCTTCCCGGAGGGATTCGCCATCGGGCTGGCGTTCATCTCGGGCATCGAGGGGCTCGGGCTCATCCTCGCGCTCGTCATCGCCATCCACAACATCCCGGAGGGCCTCGCCATCTCCATCCCGCTCAAGGCGGAGGGCGTGTCGACGTGGCGGTGCGTCGGGTACGCCATCCTCTCCAGCGTCCCGCAGCCCATCGCCGCCGTCATCATCGTCCTCCTCACCGACCTGCTCAGGGACTACCTTGCGCTCGGGTTCGGGTTCGCCGGCGGCGCGATGCTGGCGCTGGTCGGCCTGGAGATGGTGCCGGAGGGGCTGGAATACGGCCAGCGCTCCTCGTTCGCCCTCGGCACCGCCATCGGCATCGTCCTCATGTACCTCATCAACGTATGGGTCCAGTTTCCAGGCGTCTAGCGGCTGGAGATCTGGTCCGAGGAAACGGAGTTTCCGGGTCCAGTTTCCCGGCGTCTAGGCAGACTGGTCGAAGGAAACAGCGTTTCCGGGCGTCTGGCGTCAGGTCTTCCACACCGCGGGACGCGCCGGGACGGACGGGCCGGGGGTGCAGGACGGGCACTCCCGCAGGTCCACCACGGTCCCGCCGCACATCGGGCAGTCCTCGCCGTCGAGGGTTTCGATCCCACCTGTCCAGTCGCACCGCGTGCATCCGACATCGTACATCGCACCGCCCGGTTGCCGCGCCTCGGTTTAAACCGTGACCGGGCGGCTTCCGGTGCGACCGCCGCATCACCGCCGCGGTCACAGCAGGTGCTTGGCGATGAGGAACGCGAAGCTGATGCCGATCGTGGCGACGGTGACGAGGCTCACCCACCGCACCACCACGTCCGCCCGCCCTGGCATGTATTCCTGCAGCACGGTGTCGAGCATCCACCCGCCGTCCAGCCCCTTCACCGGGAGGAGGTTGGCGATGCCGATCATCAGGTTCAGCAGGGCGATGAAGAACACGACCTGCGCCGCCGTCATCAGCGGCCCGATGAACGGTGCCGCACCATCCTTCACCGCGGTCGCCGGCGCCACGAGGATGCCCATGTACCCCTCCGCCGGCCCGGTGTCCTGCGCCCGCAGCTCCCGGATGCGGTCTGTCGCGGCCGCGTCCAGCCGGTCGTAGTGCTGCCGGACCCACCGCCACCGGCCGATGCGTGTCGTCCGGTCCCCGCTCCCGGCGATGATGTCGTTGTAGTCCTCGTACGCGTCGATGGTGCCCGGTGCAACCTGCTCGAGGTACGGCAGGACGTAGTCGATGGGTGCTGGCGTGTATGTGATGTTCCCGCTCGGCTGCCGTCGCTCCAGCCGGACCTCGAACGTCCCGTTCCCCCGCGTCGTGACCGTCACGGTCTCGTTCGCGCGGAGATCGCTGGTCGCGGCCTTGAACCCGTTCAGGTCGAGCGTGTCGCTGCCGTCGATGGCGGTGATCGTCATCCCTCGCTCGAGTCCTGCCCGGGCCGCCGGCGACCCGTCGGACACGTTCAGCACCTGCATGCCGCTGTGCCGGTAGGCGCCGCGCAGCTCCGGGGAGCCGTGCGCGGTCGTGAACGCCGCGGACAGTGCGAGGAACAGGATCGCGGCGAGGGTGACGTTGGCGAACGGCCCGGCCGCCAGCACCCGCAGCCGCGCAAGGGGGCTGCCGTCCCGCCACGGCGAGGACTTCTCCTCCCCCTCGCCGGGCTCGAAGAAGTCGCGCTGCCCCTCCGGCTGGACGAACGCGCCGGGGATGATGCCGATGAGCAGGAGGCCGACGTACTCGATGTCGAACCCCTCCACGCGCGCGATGACGCCGTGCATCATCTCGTGCACCACCAGTACAACGCTCAGCGCTATCATGAAGTGCCAGAACGGGAGCCCCAGGTAGCCGGCCTGCTGCGGTGTCGTCACCGTCGACACGGTCGGGAGCACCGGGCCGACCGGCGGGGTCGCCCCGCCCACGAGGAACAGCTTCAGCGTCTGCGTCACGATGAGCACGAACACGGCGATCATCCCGGCGAACCCGGCGGCGACGCCGAGCGTCGCCCATACCCGCCACAGCCGCGGGGACAGGGCCGCGGCGCGGTCGAGGTAGTGGATGCCGCGCTTTGTCCGCCGCACGAACACGATGGAGTACCGCTCGATGCTGTCCCGGTCCCGCCAGATGATGTACGCGAGGCCGGCGAGGAAGGCGGCGATGGAGAGAACGTTCAGGCTCACAGGGAGCGGCATGGGCGGCGTTACCCGTACTATCTATTTAAACCTTGCAGCAGCACGTCCAAGCATGGACGACCCCGTTTTCTGGGTTGACAGCCTTGCGGCGGACATCCTTGACGACCGCGGTGAGACGGAGGAGTACGTCTTCAACTCCGGCATGTCCATCTCCGGGACGATGCACATCGGCAACCTCCGCGGCGAGCTGATGATACCGTCCCGCGTCCGCCGCGTCCTCGAGGACGAGCAGGGGAAGGATGTCACGTTCCGCGGCGTGTACTACACGCAGGACCGGTTCAAGGGGAAGGACGCGCAGCTCGCGCAGTTCGACGACCCGGATGCGGCCGAGCAGTACGTCGGCCGCCGGCTCGTCGACGTGCCCGACCCGGAGGGCTGCCACGATAACTGGGTGGAGCACTTCAACGCCGAGAACCAGCCGTACCTGTCGGAGTTCGGCATCGACGTCGACCCGATCACCACGACCGAGTTCTACCGGATGGACGCCGCCAAGGAGGTCATCGAGCTGTTCCTCAAGCACCGGGGGCGCGTCCGCGACGTCATGAACGAGTTCCGCGACCGCAACCCCTACCCGGAGGACTGGATCCCGTTCGACCCGCTCTGCAGCGAGTGCAGCCGCATCGATACGACGACCGCGGAGGAGGTTGACCTGGACGCGTGGGAGGTGCGGTACACGTGCGAGGGCTGCGGCGCCAGCGGGTGGTCGGACATGGAGGACGGGAAGCTCGCGTGGCGGCTGGAGTGGGCGGCGCTCTGGGAGGTGCTGGACGTTGACTTCGAGCCGTACGGGAAGGACCATGCGACGCCGGGCGGCTCCCGCGACTCCTGCACCGCGCTCGCCGAGGAGTTCGACCTGAACGTCCCGACCGGGTTCTCGTTCAACTGGGTGTACCTGAAGGACGGGGACGAGGTGCGCGAGATGACCTCCTCCGGCAACGTCGGCATCACCGCGCAGGCGTTCCTCGAATTCGCGGCGCCCGAGGTGCTCGCGTTCCTGTACCTGTCCAACCGGCCGATGACGGAGATATACTTCTCCCCGGCGGAGATGCCGACCCACTACCGGCGGTTCGACCGGGCGGAGCGCGTCTACTTCGGCGAGGAGGATCTGGACGACGAGAAGCGGGAGATGAACCTCGAGCGCGTGTACGAGCTCTCCGTCGAGGAGGTGCCGGACGAGCTGCCGGTGCGCGTCCCGTTCGACCACGCCGCCTTCGTCGCGCAGACCGTCCCGCAGCAGGAGTGGGGTGACGAGGGCATCCGCGTCCTGCAGGATACCGGTCACGTCCCGGCCGACCTCTCCCCCGATGACCGTGAGCGCGTCCTGCAGCGGCTGGAGCACGCCCGGGAATGGGCGCGCGGGTACGCTCCGGACGACTACGTGTACGAGTTCAACGACGCCGTCCCCGGGGAGGTCCGCGACCGGCTGTCCGCGGAGCAGGTCGCGGTGATGCAGGAGCTGGCGGACATGCTGGCCGGTACAGAGTACGATGGCAGCGAGCCGCTGGAGGACGACCTGTTCGACCTCGCCCGGGGCAGCGATGTCGATGTCGGCGCGTTCTTCCAGGCCGCGTACCTGTGCCTCCTGTCCCGCGAGGACGGGCCGCGGCTCGCCGACTTCATCCTCACCCGCGGTCAGGCGGAAGTGGTAAAGGTGCTGCGGACGCTGGAGTAGCCATGTCCGACGTCAGGTATTCCTCGCTGGTGCTGTCCGCCGCCATCGTCGCGGTCTATCTCGGGCAGCAGGTGTTCCCCTCGCTCTCCGGTCTGTCGTTCGTCGCGGCAACGTTCCTGCAGGAGCCGTGGACCATCCTGACAGCGGTGGTCCTCCACGACCCCGGGGACTACATGCACCCGCTGAACAACCTGTTCTTCCTCGCTGTCTTCGGGTTCATGCTGGAGAACATCATAGGTACGAGGAAGTTCCTTGCCCTGTTCTTCGCAGGAGGTATCTTCGCCAACCTCTCCGCCTTCGCGTTCTACTACTCCACACCGGTGCTCGGGGCTTCAGGCGCTATATCCGGGATCATCGCGACGCTGGCGGTGATCCGGCCGAGAGATATAGGCCTTTTCTGGGGGGTTCCCGTACCGATGTGGGCCGCACTGCTTGGATGGGTCGTCACCAATGCTGCTGGAACCGCCGCCACGGGAGGAGGGATAGCTTTCGAGGCCCATCTCTTCGGCCTGTTCTTCGGCGGGATTGCAGGGATGTTCATACGAGAAAAATACTCAGGGTCTGAAAGTTCGGAGGAAGAACCCGATATCGACGTTGAAGAATGGGAGGAAGAGTATCTGAAATAGGCTATCGGATCTCCTCCAGGGAATGGACGTAGTCCGGATCAGCTGCTAACCACCGGGTAACCATATCATATTCACTGTCCGCTTCTCTATATCCTGGAAAAATTACAATCTCTCTGGAACCATCAGAATCGTCCACCCCATAATCCAGTTTGAAGGAGGGGAAACAGCTGAGTTTATCTCTCTTCCTGATATCCTCTTCGTAAGATTCCTTATCTCCCGGTGGCAGGGCGGGTTTGCTATCTTCTCTTCTCACTATGGGTCCTGATCAGTTTTCAGTTAAAAACCTTACGTTCAGGGCTTGAGATCCTTTTCAGATCCGTCCTGGCCCACGCCC
>JAXINY010000016.1:0-6658 GCA_034190525.1 Asbonarchaeaceae archaeon (SeqCode)
GACGACGCCGCGACCGACAGCGTGGTCATCGACGACGAGCAGCGCGGGGAGGGCGTGTACCGGGGCGGTGGCATCGACTTCGGGTACGTGGTCGGGCAGAGCGGGGGCCGTGTCGCGGGGCTGGTGCCGGGCGGCGGGTTCCACGCCGCCGGGTTCACGCGGGACGGGACGCACGGGCGGTACCGGGTCAACCTCACCGTCACCGGCGACACCGTGTTCCTCCCGTTCACCGAAGGGTCGCACGGCGTCATCGAGGACCGCGAATCCGCGATCCAGGGCTCGCTGTTCGGCAGCGCCAACTTCCTCGGCTTCCCCAGCCCCAACTTCGCCTACACACTCACACGCAAGAAGACCGTGACCGTGACGCTGGGCTACGACAACATCGCGCTGGAAGGGTTCAACGACACCATCACGCAGGGGTCGTACACCCTCGTCATCCAGAACCGGGGCAAAAAGGACGGGGAGAAGCAGGTCCGCATCTCGCAGAAGTGACCGCGAGCAAACAAATATAGGCCGCCGGCACGAAGACGGCGGCATGCGACGCGGCGCCGCATCCTTCCTCACCCTCATCCTGTACGCCGCCGTCATCCTGTCCGCCATCACCGTCGTCCTGAACGTGGCGATGCCGACGCTGGACCGGATGCAGGACTCGGCGGCCATCCAGGACAGCATCACGTTCCTCACCGGGCTCGAGACCGTCGTCAACGACGTCGCATCCGGCAGCGAGGGCGCCTCCCAGCAGCTCACGCTGTCGTTCCAGCGCGGCACCTACCGGTTCGACAACGCCACGGAGGAGCTGTACTACGAGATCGACACCCGGTCCAGTCTCGTGTCGACGCACGCCGTCCAGCAGCGCGGCCCGCTCACCATCTCCGCCGACGCCGACGTCGCGGTGACGCGCACCACCATCAACGGGACCGACTGCTACCTGATGGAGAACCAGCACCTCGAGGCCTGCATCCGCCGCGTCCCCGAGGCGTTCAACGCCTCCGCCCATCCGTCGCTCGCCGGGTTCTGGCGGTTCGACGAGGGCACCGGGCAGTGGGCGAACGACACGTCGCAGTACGGGCACGACGCGACGCTCGGCGCCACCACTGCGGCGGAGGGCAGCGACCCGGCGTGGGTGCCGGGCATCGACGGCACCGGTATCGGCGGTGCGACCGACACGTACGCGAACGCGTCCAGCCCCGCCGGCCTCGACGTGACCGGGAACGTGTCGCTGGCCGGGTGGACGAACGCGTCCGGCCCCGCGACCGGCCGCATCGCAGGGAAGGGCGGGGCGTACGCGCTGTGGGTGAACGGCTCGACCGCGTGGTTCCAGGTCGCCGGGCAGAACGTGTCCGCGTCACGCGGAAGCGGCTGGGTGCACGTCGCCGGGGTGTACAACGGGACGCACCAGCGGCTCTACGTCAACGGGACGCGGCGCGCCACCCGGGCGCTCGCCACCGGTCCGTCCGCGAACACCGCCGACCTGCTGCTGGGCGACGGTGTGAACGGGACGGTGGACGCGGTGCGGGTGTACAACCGGACGCTGACCGGGGAGGAGGTGGCGTGGACCCACCTGCAGCAGGGGGACGTGAGCTACGTGAACACGTCCGAGATGCTCGTCTCCCTCAGGAACACCGGGATCGGGGAGGAGCTGAACGCGTCGCTGAAGACCTACGTGAACGGGGAGCCGTCGCTCGCCGCCGGCACCGGGTTCACGACCGCGGAGACCGGGGAGCAGCTGGGCCGCGGCCGCGTGGTGCTGAACGTGACCAGCGGCAGCACGTCGTACAAGGTTGCGTACGACCTGTACAGCGGCGCCGACTTCCTGGCGCTGCGCACCAGCGGCGGGCCGGTGGACAACACCACGCACGTGCTCGACCTCGTGCTCGACGACGCCGCGACCGACAGCGTGGTCATCGACGACGAGCAGCGCGGGGAGGGCGTGTACCGGGGCGGTGGCATCGACTTCGGGTACGTGGTCGGGCAGAGCGGGGGCCGTGTCGCGGGGCTGGTGCCGGGCGGCGGGTTCCACGCCGCCGGGTTCACGCGGGACGGGACGCACGGGCGGTACCGGGTCAACCTCACCGTCACCGGCGACACCGTGTTCCTCCCGTTCACCGAAGGGTCGCACGGCGTCATCGAGGACCGCGAATCCGCGATCCAGGGCTCGCTGTTCGGCAGCGCCAACTTCCTCGGCTTCCCCAGCCCCAACTTCGCCTACACACTCACACGCAAGAAGACGGTGCGGGTCGCGCTGTCGTTCGACAGCATCGTGCTGAACGGGTTCGACCGGCCCATCGACCAGGGCACGTACACCATCACCGTCAGCAAGGTCGGCGTCTCCGGCGGCGACGCCGTGGTGAACGTCACCGCGGACTAGGTGCCGGATTCAAATAGCAGGCCGTCGAAGGTGCGTCCATGCGACGGGGACAGGCCATATCCCTCGATTTCCTGTCGGCGATGTTCATCTTCGTCGTCATGATCATCACCGGGTTCTACCTGCTGCAGACAAACCTGGTGCCGCGGCAGAGCTTCACCGCGCAGGTGGAGCAGGCCGGGGAGACGGCGTGGACCAACTTCCAGGACGAGACGGAGTGGACCGTGTACGGGAAGCCCGTCATCGTCCACGCCAACGCCCGCCTGGACAACGAGCCCGTCATCGCCGACGTCCCAATAACGTCGGCGGCCGTGGCGAACTCCACGCTCGTGATGAAGGACCGGGCGGAGCTGCGGTCGGAGCACAACCTGACGTCGAACCGGACCGTGTTCATCGCCGACGTCCGGAACGGGTCGACCCGGGCGGACGTCGTGTGGACCGAGGAGGGAACGCTCGAGGACCGGAACTACAGCAGCGGTCTTGAGCGCGGCGGGGACAGCGTGTGGAACGACAAGCTCAACCTGACGTTCACCACGTCCGGCCTCTCCCAGCTGTCGTTCGACGGCACCGACATGCTGGACGCGGCGGCGGACCTCGCCGGCGGGAGCTCGCCCGGGTACGACGTCGACCTGCTGGAGGCGAACGTGACATACACCGCGGGCGGGGAGAAGCACGTCCGCCTGTACGAGGACTCCGGCCAGGTCCGCATCACCGGGTTCTTCACCGGGGAGCGGGAGTGGGTGCTCAACCTGTCCGGCCGGTTCGACACCATGTACTCCGCCGAGGCGGGCGGCCTCGTCAACCTCGACACGGCCGGGACGGGTATCTACACCGCCACGACGGACTGGGTGGACTTCAACGACAGCAGCGAGGGCCTGTCCATCATCGGCGACGACCTGTTCGTCAACGTCTCGCGGGACAGCGCGAACGCGAAGCTCCGCGTCAACGTGAACTTCTCCGACAGCGGCGGGCGGAAGGACGTGCTGCTGTACGCGCACAAGGGGAACTACACGAACGCGACCGCGCAGAAGGTCGACTTCTACCAGCCCGCAGAGACCACCGTCGGCGTCCGCGAACCGACCGGGGGCGTGTCGCGGGCGAAGGCCGACGATCTCGAGGCGAAGGACAGCGACACGGTGCGCGAGAAGCTCGACCTGACCGGGGTGAGCTACAACATCTCCATCCCCGGCGTGTTCACGAAGGGCGACCCCGTCGACACCGACACCACCGTCATGGTGCTCAAGTTCCCCGTCACCGTCCTGGAGCGGTTCGGAAACGTCACCGTGAAGACGATGCGGTTCAGGGTGTGGGAGTGATGCAGCGGAGCGGTATCATGCACACGGTGGAGGCCATCCTCGCCGCCATCCTGTTCATGTTCTTCATCATCACCGTGACACCGGCCCCCGCGCCCGACACCGCGGACGGCGAGGTGGACCGGCGGGTACGGAACACCCTCGAGGTGCTCGACCTGAACAACAGTCTCCGCCGCCCCGCCACCAACCGCAGCCTCGGCATCGTCAAGAACCGCGTCGACCGCCAGATAACGGCGCGGAGCACCGCGGTCTCCGGCCTGTTCCTGAACACGACCAGCGGCCGCGCCACGTTCAGCGACCGGCACGACGACCTGTTCCCCGTGAACGCGAGCACTGTGGAGCGCGCCGTGCTCCGGGTGTGGTACGAGGACGCGGCCTCGCCCAACGTCACCGTGAACGGGAACACGGTCGCCGCGCTCACGGGGACGGTGGACCGGTACGGGCAGTACGACATCCTCGACCTCACCGAGGACCGGACGAACACGCTCAACATCACCGTCGCCGCCACCTCGACGGTGGGGTACAGCGTCGACGTGTACGAGCGGGAGCAGGAGGGGTCCGCACCGTCGGACACCGACGTGCTCACAACGTCGTACGTCATCAGCGGGGACAACGGGACGTTCACCCCCGTGGAGGTGTCGGTCCTGTCATGGCGGTGACCCGCGCCGGGCAGTTCTTCCTCGTCGGGACGCTCCTGTTCGCGGCGATGATTACCGGCATCGTCGTCCTGAACCAGGGAAGCAGCATCACCTTCACCGGGTCGCCCGTCGCGAAGACCGCGTTCGAGCGCGGGATGGACGAGGCACCGCGCGCCGTCAACTCCGCCCTGCAGGAGAACGCGACCGCGCGCGAGGTGCGGCGCCGCGTCGCCTCGTACCTCGGGTTCCACTCCTACGCCGTCGGGACGCACGGCGTCACCGCACGCGAACACGTCGTCATCGCGCTCCCGAACAGCACCGGTGTGACCGCTATCGTCGGGAACGCGCGCGGCGCGGAGATGACCGGCGCCGCCATCAGCCTCGACGGCACCGAGCGATCGCTCAGCTCCATCGCGGACGGGGAGACGCGGACGGTGCCGTTCCCCGGCGCGGCCGGGAAATTCCGGGTGACGTTCAACGCGTCCGCCGACCGCACCATCAACAACAGCTTCACCGCGTCACGCGACGGGGCAGCGGCGCTGTACAGCCTGCGTGTCGCCGGCGAGGACCAGGTGTGGACCGAGACACGGGTCTACTGACCGGTGCTACCGAACCATGTCCCACACCGACAGCGGCCGTCGGCGCCGGTACCGGTCTCTCCACGCGTAGCCGTACACGAGGCCGACGAGCAGTCCGGCGAGGTGGGCTGCACTGCCGACGTGGAGGGACGGTCCGAACAGGAGCTGGTACGGTCCGGCGGTGCCGAGGACCTGGGCGGCGAGGTTCCACAGGTCGACCGCGGCGAAGATACCGACCGCGTGCCGGATGCGCAGCGGGATGACGAAGAACGCGAGCACGCGCATCCGCGGGCGGACGACGGCGAGGAACGTGACCAGTCCGAACAGCGCTCCCGACATGCCGAGTGCGGGGATGTCGAGGTCGAGCAGGATGCCGGACAGCGCCATCGCCACCATGGACACGATGCCCGCCGAGAGCAGCACCTGGAGGAACCGCTTCGTGCCGAGCAGCTGCTCGAGCTGCCGGCCGAACGACCAGAGCACGATGCTGTTCACGAGGAGGTGGAGGATGCCGCCGTGGAGGAACAGCCCCGTGACGAGGCGCCACGGCTGCCGGAACGCCGACATGTCCGGGTAGAGGCCGAACGCCTGGACGAAGCCGGGGACCGTGTACTGCAGGGCGACCGCGGCCGCCATCAGCGCCAGCACCGTCACCGTGGCACTGGCCGGCAGCAGGTCCACGACACGGTCCGTCCAGCCGCGGGACGGCGCCCCGCCGGTGATGGACGACCGGGCGGTCTCGCCGGCATCGTCGTCCTGCATCACGTCGTACCCGACCTTCCCCTCCTGCCGCGATTTGTCCTGGTAGTCGCGGAGGCCGCCGCAGTCGTGGTTCTCCGGGAGGCGGTGCGCGGAGCAGAAGCTGTCCTCGCAGAACTTGCACCGGAACGGCATCGACACGTCGTCGCCGCACGCCGCGCACTCGGGCATGGTGCTACTCGACCGGTTCCCCGAGGTCGTCGAGGTCCGCATCCGCGTAGAGGTAGTTTCGGACCGCCTCGCCGAGCTCCGCGATGGGGACGCGGACCTGGTCGGCGGTGTCCCGCTCCCGCAGCGTCACCGTGTCGTCCTCCTTCGTATCGTAGTCAACCGTGACGCAGAGCGCGGTGCCCTTCGCGTCCTGCCGCGCGTACCGTTTCCCGATGCTCCCGGACTCGTCGTACTCCACGTCCAGCCGGCGCTCGTGCAGCTGCCGGTACACCTCGTCCGCGATCTCCGGCATCCCGTCCTTGGACATGAGCGGGAAGACCGCAACGTCAACGGGGGCGACGTGCGGCGGCAGCTCGAGGCGCTCCTCCTCCGCGTCGAAGAAGATGTCGAGCAGTGCGAACGTCGGCCGGTCCGTGCCGAACGCGATCTCGAGGATGTGCGGGGTCACCGCCTCGCCGTGGTTGTCCTTGAACGACAGGTCCTGCGGCGAGTGCTCGGTGTGCTGCGCCAGGTCGTAGGCGCCGCGGTCGTGGACACCGCAGCACTCCGTCCACCCGAAGCTGTCCAGCCGCACCTCCAGGTCCCACGCGTCCGTCGCGTAGTGCGCCTTCTCGTCCGCCTGGTGCTCCCGGAACCGCATCCGGTCGGCCGGGATGCCGACGGAGCGGAACAGCTTCCACGCGAGATGGAGGCACCACGCGTACCCCTCGCTGGACACCTCGCCGGACTCCACCGCCGCCTCCAGCGTCATGGAAACAGGCGAGCCGCGCTCCTGCTCGTCCGCCGGCCACAGCCGCACCTCCTCATCCTTCACACGGTCATACCCGTCCCAGT
>JAXINY010000120.1:0-5589 GCA_034190525.1 Asbonarchaeaceae archaeon (SeqCode)
CCCGGAACCTGTCGCCGGAGGGCCTCGCGTTCGCGTTCCGCCGCCACCGGGACGAGCCGTGGACCTACCCGCTGTTCATCGACAACGACTACTTCACCCCGCTCGCCGCCGGGCTGATGAGCTTCCTCATCGACGGCGGCCGCACCATGCTGATATCCGGCACCCGCTCGTCGGGGAAGACCTCGCTGCTCGGCGCCTCCCTCCTCGAGCTGATGAAGAAGACGCGACTGGTCACGGTCGAGGACAGCGTCACCGGGGACACGCCGGTGCTCTACAGGGAAGGGGGAGAGACGCGGTACGGCGATATCGGCGACCTGATCGACCGTCAGATGGAGAGGCACGGCAGACAGGAGAAGCTGGAGCGCGACGTGCTCAAGGAGAACCCTGACGGCGTTAAGGTCCTCTCGATGAGCGATGACGGCGAGGTGCGGTGGAGCCCGGTACGATTCTTCATGCGGCACGACGTAGAGAAACCGATTTACGAGGTTGAAACGCGGACAGGGAGGAAAATCAAGGTGACGGAGGACCACTCCCTCTTCACGATGGGTGAGCACGTGGGGATGGAGGAGGTGACGCCGACAGACCTCTCAGAAGGCGACTACGTCGTCACCCCCCGACAGCTTCCGGTTGAAACGGAGGAGAGCGAATGGAATCTTGTGGAGAGGGCCGGTGAGCTCGACGGATACTTCATCGGGGATATGGATCTGCGGCGGCGTCGCTCGGAACTGGAGGATCTTGCGGCGGAGCACGGGTACTCCGCATCGACGGCTGATTACTGGATACGGGAGAATATCCTTCCAGCGGAGATATTCGATGAGCTTGAGATGGATGTCAGAGCCGAGGACGTGGCGTACAAGCACACCCGGCAGTCCTCCACACTCCCCGCACGGATAGAGCTCGATGACCGGATGATGGAGTTCCTCGGGCTGTGGACGGCCGACGGGTGCTATGATGACAGGAGCGTCCTCGTGACGGTATCGGACGAGAAGTGTCGGGAGGTGGTAAAAGCGGTGTTCGAAAGATTTGATCTTCCTGTCAAGGAGCATTCGGACGGGCACACTCTTATGGCGAATTCGAAGCCGCTGAAAGAGGTGATGGAACTCCACGGCTTCGACGGCGATGCATACACCAAGCAGGTGCCCGAGTGGCTGTTCTCCGCCGCCGACGCCCAGCGCCGCGCCTTCCTGCGCGGGCTGTACAGTGGGGACGGGTACGCGACAGAAGATGAAATCGGCATCGACCTCATCAACGAGGACCTAATCGAGGACATCCAGACGCTCCTGCTCATCGACGGCATCCGCGGCCGGGCGCGAGACTCGGGGAAGATGCGGTCGATGCGGATCAGCGATCTGGACGGCCTGAAGCAGTTCAGGGAGGAGATCGGGTTCCTGCAGGAGTACAAGCAGCAGCGGGTCGAGGTCGATGGTAAGGTATCGACACACGACAGCACCGATGTCATCCCGCTCCCGCGCCGGACACTGGAAGAGATAGAACTCACCCCTACCGAGACACAGGACTACCTGAGACGGGGGAACCAGGTCGGGCGACAGAAACTGATGGCGATGGCGTCAGGCGACAGGGAGATCGGGTCGGCGGTGAAATCACTTGCGGACAGCGATATCTTCTGGGACCAGGTGAGATCGGTGGAGAAGGTGGCGGATGAGGAAACTGTGTACGATGTATCAGTACCGGGCGACGAGAACTTCGTGGCAGGCAACATTCTCGCCCACAACACGCTGGAGCTGCCGGTCCCCGCCCTGCAGGACCTCGGGTACAACGCCGAGCGCATGAAGTCCCGCTCCGTCATCACCCAGGTCGAGTCCGAGCTCCCCGCGGACGAGGCCATCCGCACCTCGCTGCGGCTGGGTGACTCCGCGCTCGTACTGGGCGAGGTGCGGTCGGACGAGGCGCAGGCGCTGTACGAGGCGATGCGCATCGGCGCGGTCGCGAACTTCGTCGGTGGCACCATCCACGGCGAGGACGCGTACGCGGTGTTCGACCGGGTCGTCAACGATCTCGGGGTGCCGGCGACAAGCTTCAAGGCGACCGACATCATCGTCTCCGCCAACCGGCTGAAGAGCCCGTCCGGGACGGAGCGGTTCCGCCGCGTGACCGGAATCACCGAGGTGCGGAAGGACTGGACCGAGGACCCGATGCGCGAGAACGGGTTCGTTGACCTGATGCGGTACGACGCCGACCAGGACAGACTGGTGCCGACCGAGACGCTGCTGAACGGGGAGTCGGTCATCCTGAACCGCATCGCGGACAACGTCCGGGCGTGGAAGAACGACTGGGAGGCGGTGTGGGACAACATCCAGCTCCGGAAGAAGGTGAAGCAGCGCATGGTCGACCTGTCCAGCCACGGCGACCACGTGCTCGAGGCGCAGTTCACCGCCGCCGCGAACGAGAAGTTCCACACCGTGTCGGACGAGGTGCAGGAGGAGTACGGCGCGCTCGACCCGGAGCGCATCTACAGCCGGTGGAACGAGTGGGCCGAGCGGACGGCGAAGCGGGGGCTTGACGGGGAGCGGTAGCCATGAACCTCTGGCCTTTCGGCGGTGACGATGACGGGAGCGATGAGGACGAGGAGCGGAAGGAGGAGATCGACGAGCTGCTCAGCAAGTACGACCGCAAGTTCGAGCAGCTGTCCGCCGAGGCACCGGGCCGTGTCGAGTCACGCGAGTACCAGGCGTACAAGGAGGCCGAGGAGGCGCACCGGCAGCAGAACTGGTACGAGAAGCTCGTGAACCGCATCGCGTTCTTCCGGTTCGACTTCGAGGACCTGCGCGGCGAGCACGAGCGCTCCCTCGCCCTCCTGCAGTACGACGTTGAACCGGACCAGGTCGCGCCGGCGGCGGTCGTCGTCGGCCTCGTCGCCCTCGTCGGCGCGGCCTTGACGCTCATGTTGAACATCCCGTCGGTGTTCCACCTCGGCGCGTTCGTCGTCCCGCTCGTCCTCTTCTACTACATGCTCAAGTACCCGGCGCTCAGGGCGAAGGGAAAGGTCGTGCAGTCGTCGGAGAGCCTGATACTCGCCGTGCTCTACATGGTCATATACATGCGGTCGTCGCCGAGCCTCGAGGGCGCGATGGCGTTCGCCGCCCGCCACCTGCAGGGTCCTGTGGCGGAGGACTTCAAACTGATGCTGTGGGAGGTGGACGTCCGCGAGAAGATCACCATCGAGGAGGCGCTGCAGGAGTACATCGCGGTGTGGAAGCCGTACAACGAGGGGTTCGTGGAGGCGCTCAGCCTCATCCTGTCCTCCCGGTCCGAGGCAGAGGAGGAGAGCCGGAACGCCCTGCTGACCGAGGCCATCGACCAGTTCCTCACCGACACGCAGGACCGGATGGAGGAGTTCGCCCGCGGCCTGAAGCTCCCGGTGATGCTGCTGCACGGCATCGGCATCCTGCTCCCGGTGCTCGGCATCATCCTGTTCCCGCTCATCGCCACGTTCATGGGCGGCGAGGGGATGCTGCTGTACCTCGGGTTCGTGTACAACATCCTCCTCCCGCTCATCGGGTTCGCCGTCATCAAGAACCTGCTGGTGAGCCGCCCTATCTCGTTCTCGTCCGAGTCCGGCCAGCTCACCGATGCCAAGCCCGGGAAGGTGACGGTGACGGCGCTCGGCCGCAGCATCAGCTTCAGCGCCTTCTTCGTCAGCGTCCCGCTGTTCCTGCTCATGGTCGCGTGGCCGGCGACGCACTACTACGGCATCATCGCGAGCAGCGCGTCCTTCCCCATATCCCCGTCGACCGTGACGCTGCTGCAGGAGATGTGGCTGATGATCGCCGTCGCCATCCCCGCGGGCCTCCACCTCATCCTCGGCTACCGCTCCGTCCTCAAGAAGCAGGATGAGGTGCGGGAGATGGAGGAGGAGTTCCCGGAGGCGCTGTTCGAGCTCGGGAAGCTGCTGCACCGCGGCCAGCCCATCGAGACCGCCATCGGGAAGGTCGGGAAGGCAGCCGGCACGCTCAAGATCACCGCCCTGTTCGACATCATCGGGGACAACATCCGGAACCAGGGGATGACGTTCCGCGAGGCCGTGTTCGACCCGGAGATGGGCGCCATCAACGAGTACCCGTCGCAGCTGATATCCACAATCATGGAGATCATCGTCCAGTCGGCACGGAAGGGGCCGCAGGTCGCTGCCCGGTCCGTCGACTCCATCGCCGACTACATGAAGGACATCCAGCAGACGCAGAAACGGCTGCAGGAGCTGCTCGGGGACACGCTGTCCTCCCTCAAGTTCCTGTCCTTCGTGCTCGCCCCGGTCATCGCGGGGATCGCGGTCGGGATGGGCAGCGTCATCTCCATCTCGTTCAGCGTCATCGGCGGGACCGTGAACCAGACCGGGGTCGTGAACGGCTCGGCCGGCGGCGGGGCCGGTGGCGCCGGGGCAGCCGCGGGACAGGGCCTCTCCGGCGGCTCGGTCGGCCTGCTCAGCGTGTTCAACTTCCAGAACGCGATCCCCCCTGGCCTCCTCCAGCTCGTCGTCGGGCTGTACCTGCTGGAGCTCTCGGTCATGATCGGGGTGCTGCACACGCGGCTCGCCGAGGGGCGGAACCCGCCGCGCCGCAACCACCTCATCGGCCAGATCCTCATCGGGTCGATAGTATTTTATACGCTCACCGTGATGGTAATCGTAATGATTTTCGGCGGCATGATCCGCGGCGTGGTGGTATGAGGCGGAAAGGCGCCGAGACCTGGGTGATCGCGGTCGGAGCTATATTCCTCATGATCGTCGGCCTCGTCCTTGCCGGCATCGTACTGGGATGGGCGGCAGGCGCCCAGGAGTTCCTGCTGGAGGAGGTGTTCTGATGCGGTCCGGGCAGAGCGAGCAGGGGTTCTGGAAGATCCTCATGATAGCCTTCGCGATATTCGCCGGCCTGACGATCACCTACTTCGTGTTCACGAGCCAGGGGAACATGGACCCGTGCGAGTTCTGGGCCCGCTTCACCCAGCCCCTGAACCAGGTGACGGCAAACGTGCTGCCGGACATCCCCTGCCCGTTCGGGGAGTGAGCCGAAACCTATACAAGGGAGGATACGACAACGATGGTCATGGGTTGGCGGTCACGGCTGGCGGCGGTGCGACGCCGCGCCGGGCAGATTCCAGGGCTCACCTCTCCTATATGGAAGCTCATCGGAGTGGCCGTGCTGGGTCTGTTCATCTTCACGCTGTTCTCGGAGGAGCTCGCCCCGGTCATCGCCTCCCTGCTCAAGGCCCTGGGACTGCTGGAGAAGACCGTGCCCCCGGTCGCGACCGCCTCGGTCAAGGCGCTCGCCTACGCGACCAACTGCACCGCCTCGACCGCGGACCAGTGGGAGGGCTGCCAGGACAAGACGTTCCACGTGGACGGGACGGTGTCGACCGGTGCGTCCGGCGGGCAGTCGAGCCGCGGTGTCTCCGTCACCTGCGGCGGCTCCGGGGCGGACGAGGAGTGCATCGTGGAGGGGTACTCGATGCCGCAGGACCAGCCGGCCACGACGAGCTGCGGGAACGTCGACCCGGCGTGCTGGATACAGAACTGGATACCCGGATACGGCGACCCGGGCTATCTCGCCTACCACCGCACCTTCCCCGAGGGCA
>JAXINY010000120.1:5618-5824 GCA_034190525.1 Asbonarchaeaceae archaeon (SeqCode)
CGGAGCGGTGACCGAGGGAGCGGGCGCGCTGCGCGGCGCAGCCTCCACCTCCGTGCGGAAGTCGCTGCCGAGCCGGGCGACGGCGCGGCGGATGGCGACCAGGCTCAAGGCGGTGCCGGGCCGCGCTGCCCGTGCCGGCCTGAGCGCGTCCACCCTGATCGTGCGCAAGGCTGTCGACGGGCCGTGGAGCGCCCAGTTCGCCCGGG
>JAXINY010000120.1:5866-6652 GCA_034190525.1 Asbonarchaeaceae archaeon (SeqCode)
CCTGCTGCAGATGCGATGGTTCGAGGGCGTGCAGGGGCCAAGCCCCTCCGCGGTTGACGAGATTGAGGGATACATCGACGACTACGCCAACGGCGAGATGGCCAGGAACTGGGCCCGTATACGGATAGAGAACACTCTCATGGACGAGGGAATTCCGGGAGATGTAGCCGAGGAAATTAGTGGATACGCGATGCGCGTCGGCGACTCCCTGATAAGCACCAGCGACTCCCTGTTCAAGCGTGGAACGCTGCGTGTATACAACATCATCGACGAATGCACCAGCAACTGCGGCACGCTATTCGATGATCTCACGACCCGGCTCAAGGGGGATTTCAACAGTTTACTCGGGGGCGGGGACTCGGCATCGCGTATCGACAAGATAAGTGACGCGACCCGCGAGCGGCTCATGACGCGTGCGGAGAACACGTTCACGCGGGAGCGGTGGGACCGGATACAGCAGGTCCTGCAGGACAACACGCACAGGCAGGAGATATTCGACTCCTACCAGCAGGCGTGGGACGAGGCGGTCGAGAACGGTGACGTGAGCCAGCGCGCCAAGACCGCGTTCAAGTCCATGGCGCGGGGTCACGCCCGCGGCATCGGTATCACGCAGGCCAACAGCCAGGCGGCGTGGGACACGTTCTGGAACACGCGGCGCGGCAAGCTGTACGCCGGTGTGTTCGCCACGACACTGGCCGCCATGTACTACGACACCCAGATCGGGAAGTACCAGGGCTGCGGGGGCGGCGACGTGCTGTGCATCAAGCAGCCGTTCTTCGAACCCAT
>JAXINY010000058.1:0-854 GCA_034190525.1 Asbonarchaeaceae archaeon (SeqCode)
CGATCTCCTCGCCGCGTTTGATCGCCTTCTTCGCGGCCTCGCTGTGCGGTGTCTTGGACTCGTAGTTCTCCGGCTTCTTCGTCATCTTCGTGTAGATGCGTAGCTTCTCGAGCGGGACCTCGCCCGCCCGCAGCCGCTCGATGGTGTCCTCAACCGTCTCGACCGCTGCATCGACGTCGCCCTCCAGCACCTGGCGGATGACCTCCTCCTGCACCTCCTTGGCGACCGGCGACCAGTCCCGCCGCACCTGCTCGAACCCTGTGATCTTCACGTCCCCGCCGCGGTCGATGAGCGCGTACTTCTTCTTCGCGCCCTCGCCCTGCTCGGTGTACGTGAACAGGCCACGCGGGTAGAACCCCTCGAACTCCAGCTCCATGAACTCCGGGAGGTCGGCGTTCACCTCCGCCTGGAACCCGTCCAGCCGGTCCTCGACGTCCCCGCCCTTGAGCATGACGGAGTCGGTGTCGCCGTACACGACGTCGAACCCCATCTCCTCCGCGGCCTCGATGGTGTCCTGGATGTACCGTCGGCCGAGCGCGGTCGTCGCCTCCGCGCATTCCCGCGAGTACCACCGCGCCCCGTTGTACCCCATGTACCCGTAGAACGCGTTTGACAGGATTTTCAGCGCGTTCTGCCGGGTGTCGAGGTCGCGCGCCTCCTGCGAGTCCTCCGCCATGCCGGACAGCCGGCCTTTCAGCTCGTACCGCTCCTCCACCATGTCCTCGAGCAGCGACGGGATGAATCCCGGGTCGTCCTGGCAGAATCGGTACGTTGCATCGAGGTCCTCGATATCGACGGTGTACTCGTCGTCACAATCGTCGCGGTCCAGCGTATCGGGAGATATGTTGTGGGCG
>JAXINY010000058.1:864-6614 GCA_034190525.1 Asbonarchaeaceae archaeon (SeqCode)
GGGATGAACCCGGGATCGTCCTGGCAGAACTCGTACTCGCGGTCCGCCGCCTCGATGCCCACCGCGAGCGCGTCCGAACAGCCATCCACGTCGAGCGTGTCCGGCGAGATGTTGTGGGCGACGATGATTGTGGGGTACAGGGAGCGGAAGTCGAACAGCGCGATGTCCTCGTGCAATCCCTCCTCGGGCTCGTACACGAAGCCGCCCGCGTACCGTCCCTCCTGGTACCGCTCACTACGCTCGTCCTGCGTCGGCCGGTTCGGCGCGAGGATGCCGCGGTCGTGCGCCTTCCGCAGCAGGTAGTTCTCCACCAGCTGCCCGTAGCTGTGGCGGCAGACATCGAACGGCGGCACACCTGTGAGGCGGGAGAGGGAGAGGAGCTGGGGGACGAGCGCCTCCCCGAGCCGGTGCACCAGTTCGGCGTCCCGGAGCGCGTAGGCAGCGAACCGGTCGAGATCCTCACGCTCCGTCCACGCCCGTTTCATCTCCTCCCACGACAGGTCGTCGGTGTTCTCGCCGATGAGTTCCTCGGCGACCGCGTCCAGCGTCAGGACATCGGACTGCATCCCCATCGACACCACGTTCTCCACGAACGCGTACAGGTCGAGATGGACGCGGCCCTCGAGCTTCGCCGCCGAGAACCGGCCGCGGCGCTGGAACCGCATCGGCTCGGCGGTCCGCCCGAGGTCGAGCTCCACGCCGTGGTGGTCGGCGCGCTCCCGCAGCACGTCGAAGTCGTACTCGTCCGTGTTGTACCCGAGCAGGAGGTCCGGGTCGCGGTCCTCGACGACCGCGATGAGCCGCTCCAGGAGTGCGCGCTCCCCGTCCACGGTCTCCACGTAGTCCGCGTCGAACCCGTCCACGTCCTGCGCCAGGACGAGACGCGTGTCATCGCCCGAGAAGCTGCACATCACGATTTCGCTGTCCACGACCTCGAGGTCGAACGCGAGCGTGGAGAGCTCGTACGCCCCGTCCCCGGCCGGTGTCGGCGGCTCCGCCAGGTGGATGCGGTGCGGGTGCTGCCCCCGGTCTCTCTCCCCGCGCAGCTGGACTGCCGCGGCGGGGACGATGCCGCGGTCGATGAGGTACCGCTTGTAGAACGGGATGTCGAACTCGCGCGTCTCCCCGACCGCGTCCAGCTCCAGCACCGCCTCGCGGACGTCCGGGACATGCGGCGGGTGGTCGAGCACCACCCTCAGGACGTCGATGTGCTCCGTCCCGTCCCGCCGCTCGACGACCTCCACCGCCCGCGGCGACACGGCCGCCCCGTCGCCGTCCTCAATCTCCACACCTGCGACCGCGTCCCGCGCCGCACCCGTCTCCACTCCATCCGCGGGGACGGCGTAGAAGTACGGGGCGAAGCTGTCGTCCTCCGCGACGACCGGGGTACCGTCGGCTGCGACACAGAACAGGCGGACGGCGACCCCGTCCCCGCGCGTGACGTAGTCCGCGTCGAGCACCGCTGCCTCGAGCGTTTCCATACGTTCCGGTGGCGCTGGAGATTTTTAACGTGCCGCGGCGGGATAGATTTTTATGCCGGAGCGGCAATCTCACGGTATGAAGGTTCTCGCACTGTCCGACATCCACGCCGCCGTCGGCGAGGTCGAGGACATCCTCCACCGGGAGCAGGACCACGACCTCGTCCTTATCGCCGGCGACATCACCGACCCGTCCGCCGACGACTACGCGGGCGCGGCGCGGACCGTGCTGGACATGCTGGACGAGGAGGGCGGGTTCGTGAAGGCGGTGCCCGGGAACATGGACGACGAGCGCGTGCTGGAGCTGCTCATCGAGCACCGGGTGAACCTGCACAAGAACCTGTTCTCCATGCAGGACCACGAGTTCGTGGGCTTCGGTGGGGGGCGGACCCCGTTCGACACCCCGTTCGAGCCGGCGGACGCGGAGCGGGGGGAGGTGCTGCGGCAGCTGCTGGAGCGGGCGACGACGGAGCGGCGCGTCATCGTGTCACACGAGCCGCCCGCCGACACCGGTGCGGACGTGACGTCGGACGGGGAGCACGTCGGGAGCGAGGCGCTGCGCGGCATCATCGACGAGGAGCATGTTGAGCTGGTGCTGTCCGGCCACATCCACGAGTCGCGGACTGTGGACGAGGTGGCGGGGACGACCGTGGTAAACCCGGGACCGGTGGAAGAGGGCAGGTACGCTGTCCTGGAGCTTGATGATGGGGTCGACGCAGAGCTCCGGGGATGAGGAGCGGCTGGCGGCGCTGGACCGCCGGTTCGACAGGCTCGAGAGCCGGATGGACCGGCTGGAGGAGATGGTCGCGGATGTCGAGGACGAGGAAGCGGCTGTGGCGGAGCGGGAGGAGGCCGTCGAGGACGAGGTTGACGAGGTGCGGCGTGCGCTGAACGGCCTGCGCCGGGAACACCGCGACCTCTCCGAGACCGTGGAGGAGCAGGTGCTGGACTACATCGAGGAGGAGCGGGCGGTGATGGCGGAGCTGGACCAGAAGATCGACAGCCTCGCCGACCTGATGGACGCGGTGAGCACGAATCAGGAGCGCATCGACGAGCTCGCTGCCGCGGTCGACGGGAAGGCGGACGCGGACGCCGTCGACCGGCGGCTGGCAGAGCTCCAGGAGGATATCGAGGCAGGGGACGAGGCGCTGCTGGAGCGGGTGAAGACGCTGGAGACCCGGATGGACATGATGGCGGAGCGGATGGAATAAACGTTATTAAGCAGGAGTACGAGGGACAGGAACATGCCCGAGCTCCCCCTGGCACCGATCAAGCGCGTTATCAAGAACGCGGGTGCGGAGCGCGTGTCCGACGACGCGGTGGAGGCGATGCGCGACGTGCTCGAGGAGGAGGCGACCAATCTCGCGAAGGAGGCGCAGGGCTACGCCGAGCACGCCGGCCGGAAGACGGTCAAGAAGGAGGACATCCGCGCCTCAACATGAACGTTCAGTTCTATCGGTATCTGTTTTTCGTTCGTTGAGCGGGAATCGTCGAAAGGTTTTTATACCAGGCCGGTGCAGCACGGTGTATGTCCGAAGGCCCTGCCCCGGTCCGGTACCTGAAGGACCTGGTCAGGGTCGACACTATCGTTTCTTTCCACATGTCGTAGGGGATGATGCCTGCGTGGCGGACCCTACAGGGTCGTGGTCTTCATCCGGTGGGAGCTGACGGAGTGGGGCAGGTCTAAGCCGCCTGCCCCGTCCCGGAAACCCGCGTACCACACGAACCGAGGTGACAACGACGATGTGCTCAGACTGCGGCGTGGTGGAGACCGAGATGGCGGCTGAAGGCGCCGACGAGACCGGTCTCCAGGTGATACGGGTGCACCCCGAAACGGACGTCAGGGAGATAACGGTATAGCGCGGGCGGCGATGGATGCGCTCCCGGAGCGGCCACGCTGTCGCACCGGGACGGTACGAGACGTTGCGCTTGCGTCCACAGCTACACGTCCGCCTCGCCGTCCTCCACCGCGTCAACGAAGTTCTTCCAGGAGACGGAGAAGTTGCGGAGCGCGTTCCCGAACTTCGTCGACAGCTGGATGGAGCCCTCGAACTTCTTCCACTGGACGATCCCCATCGGGACCAGGTGCTCCCGCAGCACCTTGTACACCGTATGCCGGTTGTGCCCCTTCTCCTCGAGCCGGCTGACCGCGCTCGCCACCTCGAGCTCGTGGCGGCCCTCCATCTGCTCGGCCTCCTCCACGAACATCCGCAGGATATCCCGCGTCACCTCGCGGTAGGCGTCCTGCGTCGGGAATATCTGCTGCAGCATCGCGTCCGCGCTCATCCGGGTGGAGCAGTCGTCGTAGTCGAGGTCCACGGCGGACAGGTACCGCCGCACGCAGATAAAGTTTACCGTCACGTCAACAGCTACCAGTAGTCCGGCTCGTTGCCGTCCTTCCACTTGATGGAGCAGCCCTGCGACGGGTTATCGTCCAGCTCCACCGGTTCGCCCTGCAGGACGGCGTCGATGGCCTGCCGCATCTCGAAGCCCGGCTCGCGCGACGGCTCGTCGTCCGGGTTCAGCGCGTCGTCGAACCGGCCATGGTACGCCAGGACGAACGCGCCGCCTTCATTGGCGAACAGGAAGGGGTCCGGGGTGCAGACCGCGCCGTACGCCTTCGCGACCTCCTGCGACTCGTCGCGGAGGTACGCGTCGTACCGGATCTCGCCGTTCTCGACCAGCTCCTGCATGTGCTCGAACGAGTCCTCCTCGTGGTCGGCGGTGTCGTTCGGGTTGATGCCGACGACCGCGACGTCGTCGTATTCCTCCGCGAGCGCGTTCATCACCGGGATCTTCGCCTGCGCGTACGGGCAGTGGTTGCAGGTGAAAACGACCAGGAGGGCGTCGTAATCGGCGAAATCGTCGAGCCCGTGCGTGTCACCGTCGACGCCCGGCAGCGAGAAGGCCGGGGCGGTGTCGCCACGCTGCAGCCGGTTCGCGCCGGTCTCCTTGAGTGTCATGTACAGGACTGCGCGGGCCCGACATTTAAAATTTGGACGCGCGCGTGGTGGCAGCGACATGAGCGAGCGGTACGGAGAGACGGGTACAGGGCTGTACGACCTTGAGAGAACCGCTGCGCGCCTGCAGGACGGTGAGGTGTGGGGTGACTGGCGCGTGGGGAACACCGCTCGGAACCGTTATTTCGGCCGCGAGATGCATCTCGGACCGGTCCTTCGGCGGGCCATCGACCGCGGCGACACCGTGGTGGACCTCGGGTGCAGCCGCGGCGCCACGACGTACGACCTCGCGGAGCGGTACGCCGCCGAGGATATCGACGTGTACGGTGTTGACGCCGCCGGACGGGCCGGGACAGCGGGGCGCGACCGGTCCGATGCCGCCGACTTCCTGCAGGGCCTGTGCCCGGGCCTGCCCTTCGACACCGGTAGCATCGACACCGTTATTGCGGCCAATTCCGTCCATATCGCCGCACAGCAGTTCCGAAAGCTGGAGCGGTCCGACTTCATCGGCGACGCCCTGTCCGATCTGGGCCGGGTGACCGCACCGGACGGCGACCTCCTCCTGGCGGAGGCCGATGGACTCTCATACCTCCATCTCGAGCGGGTCGGGGGCGGACCGGCGTGGGACGCCGCGTCCATCCGTGGCTACGAGGAGCAGAGCACGGGTCGTGGGGTGATGCTCCCGACCAGCCTCCTGCCCTGGATCGAGCACGACGATGTCGGGGTCGACGAGAGGGCGACGGACGTGTACGCGTGGGACGGCCACCAGGAGGTACCGGCCGAAAGTCATCCCACAGGACATCTATAACAAATGATGTTTTCTAGAACAATTGAAGGAATACAATTGTTATTCAACTCGTTTTCCGTCGCCCCTCTCCATGAGTGTTCGGAATGAGCGAACATTATTCTATAGAGGATGTTCCATAACAGATTTGTTAGAAATACTTTTTCCTTGTGCGGTGTTCGGCCGCGGACCGGGACATGAGTGTTCGTAACTAGCGAACACTCGGGACGGAGGGAGCCCTATTTAAACAAAACAGATCTGTCAACTGTTTACCAGAAGATAAACAGAACAGGGCGGTGCGGCCAGCGACTCACTCGGTCTGTTGACAGATTCGTTCACATTTTTATACAGGGGGCGACTGGGGGGGATGACGCGGCAGGTCGATATAGAAAACCCCGTGTTCGCGGGCGATCGAGGGTGGTTCGCGGCAGGCCTGGCAAAATCCGCGGTTCTTGCCAAGATGTCGGCGCGACACCCGGGTCCGGGCGGGCGATCGGCCGCCAGGCGACCCCCCCATCGCCCGGGCCC
>JAXINY010000113.1:0-6479 GCA_034190525.1 Asbonarchaeaceae archaeon (SeqCode)
CAGTGGATGGCGGTCGGTGCGACGTCGGTGATGTGCAGGCCGTCGAGCTCGGTTCCGCCGTCGATGCCCGGCCCGGCGATGTAGAAGATGCCGTTCATCCGGTGGTGGCCGTTCCGCACCGGTGCATCGCTGAGTACCTGCCGGGAGCCGAACTCGAAGTGGCGCGCCGGCATGTACTCCATGTCCCGGGTCATGAACACGAGGTCGGCGGCGCGGTCGGTCTCCGGGCCGTGGTACAGCTCCTCCCGGTCCAGGACGTCGGTGATGACCTGCTTCCCGGTGTCCGGGTCCTCAAGCCCGTACAGCGCCTCCCTGACGCGGTCCTTCACCCGCTCCCGCTCCTCGCCGGACAGGTCCTCGTTGAGGAACACCTGCCCGAAGTTGCCGCGCGAGTATGCTTTCGTCCGGTCCCAGTCGATGTCGTCGGCGGACAGGAGGAGGGACTTGACGAGCCGGATGAGCAGGCCGCCGTCGCCGTCGTTCTTCTTCTGGCTCTTCCGCGCCCGGTGCTTGAGTCCGAGCCGGGTGCCGACCCGGTTCGCGAGCTCCATGTCGATGCCGAGGCGGAACAGCAGCCGCCGCAGCAGCGTGCCGGGCGTCCGCCTGAACTGCAGGAGGCCCTCGCGGTGGAACAGGTTGTTGACGTAGATGGACTTGTGCACGCCGCCGAAGCCGTGGTCGGACATGATGATGAGGTGGTCGTCCTCGTCCATCCGCTCCCGGATCTTCCCGACGGCCTCGTCGGCCCTGCGGTAGATATCCCTGATGGCGTCCTGGTGGTCGTTCCCTGCGGGGTGGTCGGGGTGGTCCTCGTCGTGGTACTTCCACATCCAGTGCGCGAGGTTGTCGGTGTTCTGGAACAGCACCGCGTGCAGGTCCTCGTCCCGCTCCTCCATCAGGTGGAGGAACGCCCGCTCGAAGTCGGCCAGCTGCTCGTGCTGGGAGTCGACGAACGCGCCGGGGTTGTCCCCGGTGTAGGTCACGGTCTCCTTCCGCACCCCGCCGAGCGCCTCCAGCTCCTGCCACAGCTCCTCCGGCCGGCATGCGTGCGGCCCGAACTCGGCGACCGGGCCGCCGGACAGGATGTAGCCGTCGATGTCCAGCGGCGGGTAGGTGAGCGGGATGTTGAACGAACCCGTTGTCAGCCCCTGGTCGTTGAGGTACTCGTACAGCGTGTACGTCCCGATGTCCCCCGAACTCACCAGCTCGAACCGGTTGTCCTCCCCGCGGACCTTGACGGAGAAGTCGTAGATGCCGTGCTTCCCCGGGTTCTTCCCCGTCATGAACGAGGTCCAGGCCGCGGGGGTGATGGGCGGGGTGACGGTCTCGAGCTCGCCGTACGCGCCCTCCTCCTTCAGCTCTGCGAGATTCGGGAGGTCGTCCTCCCACCGGTCGATGAGGTCGAAGGTCGCGCCGTCCAGCCCGACGATGTAGACGGTCACGCGGCGTCACCTACACGTCGAGGCCGCCGACCGCCTCCTCCGCCCCGGTCCAGTCCAGGACGAGGTCGTGGAAGTCGGTGATGTGCGGCGTGTCAAGCCCCTCCTCACGGTTCAGCGAGTAGAACGCCTGGCGGTTGTGCTGGTTCTCGGTCGGCAGGCCGTGATCGCTCATGAACAGGATGACGTCGTAGTCGCCCTCCGCCGCGTCGATGATGTCGGCGGCGAAGTCGTCGATCCTGTGGTAGGCGGCCTCCAGCCGCTCGTCGTCCCGCACCGGCGCCCCGAACATGTGGTTCATGAAGTCGGTGTAGTGGAACTGCGCCATGAGCAGGTCGTGGCCGTCGTCGAGCGCGTCCATGAACTCCTCCTGCCGCATCGCGAACTCTTTCTCGGCCTCCCGCGCGGCGTGCTCGGTACCGTACCGGTCCATCACCCAGGTCCACACCTCGATCCCGGTGTTGACGCTGTAGGACGGGACGTTCACGGCGCGGCTGTTCGGCACCTTCTCGAAGATGGTGTCCATCGGCAGGTCGTCCTTCGTGTACGGGCTGCGGTCGAGCCCGGTGGCGCACTTGACCATGTCCTTCACCTTCGCGGCCCACGAGTAGAACGGGTCCTTCGTCGGGATGCGCCGCTCGAACCAGTCCATCGCCGGGTGGTTCCACCCCTTCACCATGGTGATGCCGTGCTCCGTCCAGGTCTCCCCGGTGATGAAGGATGCGAACAGCTCCCCGGTCTTGATGTTCTTGATACCGGTGTGGTTGTCGATCTGCCCGAATTCCTGCTGCGGGACGTGCTCCAGTCCGTACTCCTGGATGAGTTCCCGGTCCATCCCGTCGAACGCCACGATGAGAACGCTGTCGCCCATGCTCTTCCTCGCCACGCGGATGTTTTTAAGAGTGCTGTGTTTCCTCCCGGAAGACCGCAGCATACCGCTCCGCCTGCCGCGCCCAGCTGAACTCGTCCCCGGTGAACTGCCGGACCGCGGCCCGGTCCATGTCGAGCGCCTCCTTGATACCGTCGATGAACGCGTCCGCGTCCTCCGGCGTCACGCGCACACCGTTCCCGTCCAGCACCGAGTCCTGCATCCCCTCCATGTCCGCAGCGACGACAGGGGTGCCGCAGGACGATGCCTCGACCGCGACCAGGCCGAACCCCTCCATGTCACCCTCGACGCGGATGTTCGGCATGACGAGTGCGTCAGCCGTGCTGTACAGCACGTTGAGCGGTCGCCCCGTCACCTCGCCGAGCGGGAACACCCGGTCCTCCAGGCCGTGCCGCTCCACGGCGTCCTGCAGCGCCTCCATCTGCGGCCCGTCCCCGCATACCACGTACACGAACTCCTCGTCCAGTTCGGGCATGACCCGGTCGGCGAACCACTGGAACCCCTTCCGCTCCACCAGCCGGCCGACGCTGAGCAGCACGGTCTTCCCTGCCAGGTCGATGTCGACACCGCGCTCCGCCAGCACCGCCTCCGCGTCCCCCCGGTCCGCGTCCGGGACGTAGTACTCGTCAGTGTCCACGCCGCCCGGCACCACGGTCAGCAGCTCCTCCGGCACCCCCTTCTCCAGCGCGGCCTGCTCGGCTGCACGGCTGATCGGGAGCAGCCGGTCGTGGTACGGGAACGTCGGGACGACCAGGTGCTGGTACACAGGGTTCTCGTAGGTGATGTCGAGGCCGTAGACCGTGACCGCGGTCGCCACGCCGAACAGCCGGCGGCAGACTGCGGCGAGCGGGGACATGAGGCCGTCGGTGACGTACAGGATGTCCGGCCGGTCCCGGAGCAGCGCCCAGACCGTGCGTACGGCCAGCCACGGCAGCACGACGGGCAGCCAGATGTTGGAGCCGCCGTACGTCACGGCGTCGATGTCGATGTCGTCCCGATCCTGCAGCGCCGCCAGCATCTGCGCGCTGAACTCCTCCATCCCCCCGGTCGACGGCGGGAACTTCCGGGTCACCAGGAGAACGTCGATGCTATCGCTGGGACTCATACGGGTCCTCCACCATCACGACATCGTCCGGGTCGAAGCCCGTTCCGATCTCCAGCACCGTGACGACCTGGTCGTCGATGTTCTGCAGCTGGTGCGGCTCCCCGGCCTCGATGAAGAAGGCGTCGCCCTCCTCCACCTCGGCGTAGTCGTCCTCCAGCCGGATCTCCAGCAACCCGCTCTGGATGAACACGATTTCATCCCGGTCGCGGTGGTAGTGGTACGCAGTCATCTCGTCCCGGTCGATGGCGGCCTTGCGGAGCGCGAGCATCCCATCGCCGGTCTCGGTGGTCAGCACCAGCTCCTCCGCGCCCCACGGCATGTCCTCCACTACTGCCCACCCCTGTACCAGTCCGCGGTCCGGCGGATGCCCTCGTCGATGTCGACCTGCGGCTCCCACCCGAGCAGCTCCTCCGCCTTCGAGTTGTCGGCTTTCGTCCGCATCACAGGGTTGTCCTTCGGGTTGTCGACGAACTTCGGCTCGATGTCCGTGCCGAGCGCGTCGTTCAGCTTGGCGACGAGGTCGTCGAGACGGGTCTCCTCGCCGGTCCCGAGGTTGATGACCTCGCCGGAGACATCCGCCTCCGCCGCTGCGATGTTCCCCCTGACGATATCCTTCACGAAGGTGAGGTCGCGGCTGCGGCTGCCGTCGCCCCAGATCTCGGGTCGCTCCCCGTCCATCAGCTTCCACAGCCACTGGGAGACGAGGTTGGCGTACTCGCCCTTCGCCTTCTCCCGCGGCCCGTACACGGAGAAGTACCGGAGCCCGACGACATCGACGTCGTACGCGTTCGCGTACACGGTGGCGTACAGCTCCCGTGACATCTTGGACGCGCTGTACAGGTTGACCGGTTGCTCCCCCATGTTCTCCCGGTGCGGCGGGTCCACGCTGCCGTACATGGAGGACGTGGAGGCGTACACGACCCGGAAGTCGTTCTCCCGCGCCTCCTCCATGACGTTGATGAACCCGTTGACGTTGACATCAGCACCGGCTTCCGGGTCCTCCACGTGCATCGGTGCGGAGCTCCGCGCGGCGTTGTGGAACACGACGTCGACATCGTCGCAGCAGTCCGCCACGGTCGCCCGGTCCCGGACATCTCCCTCGACGACCGTGACGTCGTCCTCGTACCCCGCAAGGTTGTCGCGCGTGCCGAGGTACAGGTCGTCGAGCACGACGACGTCGTGCCCCTGCTCGACCAGCTCGATGGCGAGGTTGCTGCCGATGAACCCGCAGCCACCGGTGACAAGCGCCTTCATCTGTTCATCCGACCTCCTTCCATTCGCCTTCATACACGTAGCCGTTTAACAGTCCTTCGTCCGCCACCTGCTCGAACACCGTCTCGATGTCGACCTCCCGCTCCTCCTGTTCCACCGGAACGCGGTCGAGGAACGAGGGGTCGAGCAGGTAGACGCCGGCGTTCACGAGGTGCGACGACGAGTCCTCGGGCTTCTCGCGGAACCCGACGATGCGGCTTCCCTTCATCCGGATGACGCCGTAGGCGGACGCGTCCTCGACCGTGGTCAGCGCCACGGTCGCGATGCCGTCGCCGTCCTGGTGCGCGCGGTACATGTCCTCGATATCGACCTCGCACAGCACGTCGCCGTTCATCACCAGGAACGTATCGTCGACGCGGTCAGCGACCGTCCGCAGGCTGCCACCGGTGCCGCGCGGCTCCTCCTCGAACAGGATCTCGACATCCTCGTCGTCGAGCGCGTCCCGCACCGCGGGATCGGCGGTCGCCACGTATATCCGTTCGACGCCCGCGTCCCGCAGGTGGTCGAGTGCGTGCTCGATGACCGGCGTCCCGTTCAGCTTCACGAGGCAGGAGCTGTCACGCCCGCCGCCGAGCACGAGTGCGGTGTCGACGGCGTCCTGCGCCAGGTAGTCGCGGAGGAACCGCTCCACGCCACGGGACCGGTTGTCGATGCCCTCGCGCTCGAGCTGCCGGTCCAGCCGCTCGACGACATCGCTGTCCAGCGTCAGGGAGATGCGCTCCTTCACCATACCACAGGAGTATTACCTCGTAATATTTAAGAGGGTGGGCCGGCACCGATTTAAACCTCCTCCGCGCTCCCACAGCCATGGACGTCGCTGACGACGGTGAACGGCTTGTCGTCCGGCTGGAGCCGGGCGAGCGCGTGATGGAGAAGCTCGAAACACTGCGGGCGGAGTACGACCTCGATGGCTCGTTTTTCACCGGTATCGGGGCGGTCGATGAGGCGGTGCTCGGCCACTACGACGTGGAGACCGAGGAGTACACGGAGGAGAAGCTGGAAGGCCAGTTCGAGGTCACGAACTTCACCGGCAACATCGGCCAGGACAAGATCCACGCCCACATCACGCTCGGGCAGCGGAACTTCGAGACGGTCGGCGGACACTGTGCCGAGGCCCGCGTCTCCGGGACGTTCGAGCTGCTCATCCAGCGGACAGGGACGGAGCTGTCCCACCGCCACGACGACGCCACGGGCCTGGACGTGTTCGACCTCTAGCGCCGTATTTTAAAGCGAGCACCCGCAAGTGGAGGTCATGCCCCCTGTCGAGATGCTGCAGCAGGTCGTGCTCGCGTTCGCGCTCGGCGCGCTCGTCGGCCTGGAGCGCGAGCGGACGCCCGGGGAGAAGTACGCGGGGCTGCGCACCCTCTCCCTGCTGTGCGGCGCCGGCCCGGTCGCGGTGTTCATCAGCTCCCTGTCCGGCTCCCCCCTCCCCGTCGCCATATACCTCGCGCTCGGCGGGGTGTTCTCGCTCCTCGTCCTCTACATCCGGGTCGAGATGGAACAGCAGGAGCTCGGACTCACCACCTCCTCGTCGGTCTTCCTGATGGCGCTCGTCGGCGTGCTCGTCGGGTACGCGCAGTACTTCTCGGCGGTCGCGGTCACGCTCATCGGGGTGTTCCTCCTGACGGAGAAGCACACGTTCGACCGGTACATGCAGATGCTTGATCAGGACGAGATATCGGACGCGGTCGGGCTCGGCATCCTCGCACTCGTCCTCTACCCGGTCCTCCCGCAGGGCGCGGTCGACCCGTACGGCGTCCTATTCCTCCGGAAG
>JAXINY010000031.1:0-6409 GCA_034190525.1 Asbonarchaeaceae archaeon (SeqCode)
TCGCGTCGAACGTTGCCCAACGTTCGGTCGAACACACGGTCGGAATATGTAGCCCCTCTGAGTCGTGGTGTGCCTCGAAACTCCTGCCCACGGAGTTTCTGCGAGGAAATCCTGTAAGGATTTCCGGAGCACCAGCGACCTGAGCAGTTGTAATTACCTCTTTTCTGTACCGGTTTATAAAACTTCCGGCAGCACGTTGAGTGTTCTTTCCCGACGAACAGCGGGAATGATTTTAATGCTTGCCGCCCGACTGAAGCCGTATGGTCTCGCGCGAGGAGATCGAGGAGGTGGCGGAGAACGCCCGGCTTGACCTGTCGGAGGACGAGATCGCGGAACTGCAGGAAGATATGAAAGACATCCTGGACAGCTTTGAAGCGCTCGATGAGATCGACACCGACGGCGTAGAACCCGCGTTGCATCCTATCGACCACGGCGACCGCAGCCGGGAGGACGAACAAGGCGAGTGCCTGTCACAGGACGAAGCGCTGTCCAACTCGGAAAACACGGAAGACGGGTATTTCACCGGGCCGAGGGCGGTCGAATGAAGGGCGCCACTGTCAGGCAGTTTGTCGAGAGCGATGCAGAGATCGACGGCGATGCGTTCTTCGACCACCTGCAGCAGGTGCAGGAGCAGACGCGTGCGTTGCGGTGTACGGCGGACGCGCTGGAGCACGGCGATGGCCGCATCGGAGGCCTCCCTGTCTCGGCGAAGGACCAGATCTGCACCAGCGACTTCCCGACCACCGCCGGCTCGAAGATACTGGAGGACTACACACCGGTGTTCGACGCGACCGTTATCGAGCAGGTCAAAGAGGCCGGCGGCGCGCTCATCGGGAAGACGAACATGGACGAGTTCGGGTTCGGCACGTTCTGCACCAACTCCGCGTACGAGGTGCCGCGCAACCCGCACGACACGGACCGCGTCGTCGGCGGGAGTTCGGGCGGGGCGGGCGCGCTCACCGCTGCACTCGACCACCCGCATATCGCGCTCGCGGAGTCCACCGGCGGCTCCATCTCCGCGCCGGCAGCGTTCTGCGGGGTGGTCGGGATGACGCCGACGTACGGCCGCGTGTCGCGGAACGGCCTCATCGACTACGGGAACTCGCTGGACAAGATCGGGACGATGGCGCGGAGCGTGTACGGCGCGGCGCTCGGCCTCGACGTCATCGCCGGGGAGGACGACGCCGACCCGACCACGGTCGACCGGCCGGCCGGGTTCGCCGACGGGCTGGAGGCGGACGTGGACGGGCTGCGCATCGGTGTCCCGCGGCAGTACCTCGGGTTCGACGGGATGGACGACGCGGTGCGGCAGCGGTTCCACGATGCGACGGACCGGCTGGAGGCGCTCGGTGCGACGGTGGAGGAGGTGGACATGGAGAAGGTGTCGCGGGAGTACGCGATCCCGGCGTACTACATCATCGCCGTCTCCGAGGCATCGACCAACCTGGCGCGGTACTGCGGGATGCGGTACGGGGCGGAGGGCGACCCGTCCGGCACCGGGTTCAACGACTACTTCGCCGGCATCCGGTCGGCGCACTTCGGGGAGGAGGTGAAGCGGCGCATCATGCTGGGGACGTACGCCCGCCGCGCCGGCTACCGGGAGCAGTACTACGTGAAGGCGCTGAAGGTGCGGACGCTCATCATCGAGGAGTTCAAGCGGGCGTTCGACGAGTACGACCTGCTCGCATCCCCGGCGATGCCCATCACCGCACCGACGCGGGAGGAGGCTGCCGAGCTGTCGCCGGCGGAGACGTACGCGATGGACACGCTGACCGTCGGCCCGAACCTGGCAGGGATGCCGCACGCGTCGGTGCCGATGGGGTTCGTCAACGGGCTGCCGGCGGGGATGCACCTCATCGGCGACCACTTCGACGAGCAAACCGTCCTGGACGCGGCCGCGGCGTACGAGCAGGACGCGGGCCACGACATGACGCCGGAGGTATGACGATGGAATTCGAACAGGAACTCGACGTTGCGGTGACGGCCGCGGAGCGGGCTGCGGAGGTGATGGCGCGGTACCGGCGCGAGGGCTTCGAGGTGGAGCGCAAGACGTCGTACACCGACCTCGTGACCGAGGCGGACCGGGAGTGCCAGGAGGTCATCGTGGAGACGATACAGGAGGAGTTCCCGGGCGACGGGTTCCTCGGGGAGGAGGACGGGCTGCGGCCGGACGGGGAGGACCGGGTGTGGGTCATCGACCCCATCGACGGCACCACGAACTTCGCGCACGGCTTTCCGTGGTACTGCAGCTCCATCGGGCTCCGGGTGGACGGCGAGCGGACGGTCGGCGTGGTCAACGTCCCGCCGCAGGACGAGCTGTTCACCGCGGTCCGCGGCGAGGGCGCGTTCATGAACGGTGAGCCCATCAGCCCGTCGGGTGTGAAGGACATCCGCGACGGACTCATCGTCGCGCGGATAGCGGACTGGAGCGGCGTGGAGGGCGACCTGAAGGGGCTGGAATCACGGTTGCTGAACGATCTCCTGTCGACGCCGACCTCCTTCCGCCGCCCCGGTGCCGCGGCGGTCGACCTCTGCAACGTCGCGGCGGGACGGGTGGACGGCCAGCTGCTCGTCGTCATCAACGAGTGGGACGTGGCCGCGGGCGCGCTCGTGCTCGAGGAGGCGGGCGGGACGGCCCGCATCCAGGACGCAGTCTTTGACGACTACATCGAGATCGTCTCCTCGAACGGCCACATCCAGGACGAGCTGGAGGAGGTGTTCGACCGGCATGTCCGGGGTTAAGATCGGGCTGGAGACGCACGTGCAGATTGACACGGAGACGAAGCTGTTCTGCGGCTGTCCGAACGAACCGTCAGACGAGCCCAATACACGTACCTGCCCGACCTGTCTCGGGCACCCCGGTGCGAAGCCGCGGACGAACCGCGCCGCCATCGACGCTGGCATCCGTGCCGGGCTCGCGCTCGGCTGTGACATCGCGGACGAGGTGGTGATGTCACGGAAGACGTACTTCTACCCGGACATGAGCAAGAACTTCCAGATCACCCAGTACGAGCGGCCCATCGCCGCGGACGGCGAGCTCGTGGTGGACGGGAGCAGCATCGGTATCCGGCGGGCGCACATCGAGGAGGACCCGGCGAAGCTCGAGCACGCCGGCGGCGACATGGCGTCGGCGGACCACACCCTCGTGGACTACAACCGGGCCGGCACCCCGCTCCTCGAGATCGTGACCGAGCCCGACCTGTCGACGCCGGGCGAGGCGCGGACGTTCCTGCAGCGGCTCATCCGCATCATGGAGTACCTCGACCTGTACGACCGGGACGCGGGGACGGTGCGCAGCGATGCCAACATATCGGTCGACGGCGGGAACCGGGTGGAGGTGAAGAACATCACCGGGACGCGCGGCATCCAGGCCGCGCTCGAGCACGAGATCCAGCGGCAGCAGCGGCTGCAGGAGCGCGGGGAGGACGTGACGCGCGAGACCAGAACGTGGGATGCCGGGGCGGAGACGACGCGGGCGATGCGGACGAAGGAGGAGGAGCAGGACTACGGATACATCAACGAGCCGGACCTCGTGACCGTGGGCATCAGCGGCGAGGAGGTCGCGGCGGCGCGGGACGCCCTCCCGGAGCTGCCGGCGGCGAAGCGCGACCGGTTCCGCGAGGAGTACGGCGTGGGCAGGGAGCTGGCCGACGCGCTGGTCACCGACCCCGCCCTGGCGGACGCGTTCGAGGCGGCGGCGGACGCGGTCGGTGCGGAGCTGGCCGCCTCCTGGTTCTCGGGGCCCGTCAATCTCCGCCCGGTCCGATATCTCGTCACCGTGCTGGAGGCGCTGGACGCGGGCGAGATATCGGACCGGGCGGCGGAGGAGGTCGTCCGGGAGATGGTGGAGGACCCGCGCGACCCGGACACCATCATCGCCGAGGAGGGGCTGGAGAAGGCCGGCGGCTCGGAGCTGGAGGGGTACGTCGTGGAGGCCATCGACGAGAACCCCGACGCTGTCGACGACTACGAGAGCGGTGAGGAGGGCGCGCTCAACTTCCTCGTGGGACAGGTGATGGAGAAGTCCGGCGGGAGCGCGGACCCGAAGGAAGTCAGGGAGCTGCTGGCGGAGGAGCTCGGCAGCTAGCCATCGACGACCGGGATTGGCTGCTCCACACCGAACTCGTCGACCGCGCGCTGGACGTCCTCCCCCGGTTCCGGGGGCGGGGGGACGCGGTCGGACAGCGATATCTCGCAGTAGGTGCCGTCGTCGAAGTAGCGGAGGGCGCCGTCGGCGCTGCTGACAACGAGGGTCTCGACAGCGGGGTGTTGCGCCGCGCTGACCGCGGCGACGTGCCGCCCGCCCCACCCCTCGTCGCCGGCGAACGCCTGCAGCTCGTCATCGTCGTCGAGGTCGAACAGCACCCGCTGCTCGCCGAACCCGTCCTCGCCGAGCAGGAGCGCGCCGTCGTACCGGAAGTTCTGGCCCAGGTCCTCGGGCAGGGTGTCGGCATCGATCGACGGTTCATCGTATCCCTCCCGCTGCCAGTAGTTCGCACCGATGCGGTTGCTGACGGCGTCCTCAGCGGCGTACACCGGACCGTCAACGTTTCCGATGATGGCGCCCTTCCCGTCCTCGAACGGTGTCTCCGGGTCGGGCGTGTTGTCCGCGAGGCGGCGCATCTCGTCGAGCGCGTACAGCGCGTGGTGCCGCCGCCTCGCGAGCGAGTACACGGGATGGTCGCTGCCGTCGTTCAACTCCCTGTTATATACGTGCCTGGCGGTCGCATAAAAAAGTTTCCACAGTGTGGAGTCGGACCGGTAGTAAACTCAGGCGAAGATCTCGCCGGGGTACTCCTCGCCGATGAGGAAGTCGGTCGCCATCCCGGCCTTCCCCTCCTGGATGTCGTGGACCGCATCGACGAAGTGGCGCTGCGTGACCCTGGCATCGTCCGGGTCCCCCGCCTCGAACAGGGCGGCGAACGCGGCCTGCTTGCAGACCTGTGCGATGTCGCGCCCGGTGTAGTCCTCCTCCATCAGCTCGACGACCGCCGCGGGATCGACATCGTCGGCGAGCGGGAGGGTGCGTGTGTGGATGCGGAAGATGTCCTCCTTCGCCCCGTCGTCCGGCACCGGGACCTCGAGCGAGGAGCAGCGGTTGATGACGGCGGGGTCGAGGACGGACGGCTTGTTGGTGGCGAACACCGAGACGACGTTCTGTGCGCCTTCGTCGGTGTCGATGCCGTCGAGCTCGGAGAGGAGCTGTGACATGGTGCGCTCCACCTCCTCGCCGCCGTGCCGCCGCTTCTCGTCCCGGCTCTTCGCGATGGCGTCGATCTCGTCGATGAACACCACCGCGGGCCGGTCGGAGTTGGACGCCTGGCTGTACAGCTTCTTGATCTTCTTCGCGCCCTCGCCGATGAACTTCTCCACGAGCTGCGGCGCGTTGACGGCGAATATCTCGGCGTCGAACTCGTTCGCCGCGGCCTTCGCCAGCATCGTCTTCCCGGTCCCGGGCTTCCCGACGAGCATGATCGCCTTGTCGGTGTCGATATCCCACTGCTCCGCGGCGCGGCGTTTCTCGTCGTCGAGCTGGATGCCGATGTTCTTCCGCAGCACGTCCACGACGTGGTCCAGCCCCCCGATGTCGGAGAACGTGACATCCGTCTCGGCGGGTTCGAACGTCGCGTCCTTCGACCGGTCGAGGATTTCGACGACCTCGAACGACTGCGGGTCGACCGCGACCTCCGTCCCGGCCGGCACCTCCTCCGGTGACACGTCAGCGGGAAGCTGGACGCCGTACTGCCCCTTTATCATGGATTCCGGCTCGATCCACAGCCGGCGGCCGTCGTACTCCTCGACGACGACCCCCTTCAGCACCGGGGTCTGGATGTCCTCGCCGTCCTGCGCCTGCAGCTGCTGAGACACCGCGTTCCGCACCTGCGCGACCTTGCGCGTGGTGCTGATGCGCTGGTACAGCTCCTCCAGCCGCTGCCGGTAGAACTCCGCGTCGCCGGTCCGCTCCGCGGCGCGGTTGTAGCCGCGGAGCTCCTCCAGCAGCTCGTCGTCGCGCATCGCGGCGCGCTGCAGCTCGCGGATCTTCTCCTCGGAGAACTCTGCACCGAGATACTCCCGCTTGATCTCCGGCGCCTCCCCCGTCCCGGAGTCGCTCATACCCCTGTCACGGGGCGGAGAACCTTATAAAACATTTGTGCGGCGGAGACGGCCTCACCATCCCCTAATCGGAGCGGAGCGATTCCGGCCGGTTTGAACCACCGAACTTCCCGCGCGGAAGCGGAGTCCTCAACTCATCCGGCGAGCGAAGCGAGCCCGGCAGGATTTGAACCTGCGACCGCTCGGTATCTTCCAGGAAAACGCTGGCGCGTTTTCTATTCCTCCATTCTCTCGCTGAACGCTCGAGAATGTCGGGACCGAAGCCGAGCGCTCTGTCCAGACTGAGCTACGGGCC
>JAXINY010000050.1:0-3239 GCA_034190525.1 Asbonarchaeaceae archaeon (SeqCode)
CCGATCAGCTCCTCGTCCACCTCCTCCTCCAGCGACATGATGACGCCGGCGACGTTCCAGTTCCGCATCTTCCCGGTGAGGAAGTGGGCGAACTGGGAGATGGTGTCGGTCTCGTTGTAGATGCTGAGCGTGGTCAGGGAGTCGAGGAAGATGAAGAACCGGCTGTCCGGCATCGATTCGACCGCGTTGGAGATGACGATGGACAGGCCTGTCAGGTCCTCGGGCGAGTCCATGAACAGGACGTTGTCCTCGTCCACGACCTCGCCGCCGGTCTCCCGGGATATCGCGTCCACGAAGAACACGGTCGAGGTGTCGATGCCGTGCTCCGCGAACACCTCCTTCATCGTGCTGTACGGCTTGTTGATGGTGATGTACACGCCCGGCATGTCCTCGTCCTCGATGAGGTGCTGCACGATGTCCATGTTCGTCTGCACGTAGCTGTCGGAGTCCACCACCACCAGCGCGATCTCCCCCTCCTCCAGCTCCTCCAGCTGGTCGGCCACGCTCATCCGATGGTCACCTCGAACCCGTACTGCTCCCGGATGTCCGCCATGTTCTGGATGAGCGCCGATGAGCGGTGCGAGAACAGGCCGAGGAGCGCAAGGCCCGCCGCGCTGACCCCGATGGCCGCCGCCGATACGGGTACGTCGAACACCGCGATGATGGAGCGCCACAGGAAGTAGAGGACCTGGATGGCGCCGACGGCGATCATCGAGTCCATCAGGGCGTCCTCCTCGGTCGCCAGCAGCCCCGAGAACCCGGAGTCCTCGTTGTACGCGTTGACGTAGAAATACGTGTGCGCCGCCAGGACGGTGGCAAGCCCGAACAGCGGGGCGAACGTGTCAGCCTCCACCGGTTTCACCCGTGGAGAAGTACTCGTCCGCCATCTCGTCGATGACCGCGAAGATGCGCCGCGCCGTCCCCAGCCACACGAGCGCGAGGCCGAGGAACGCCGCATCCAGCATCGCCGGCCCGCCGAGCGCCGCGGCCAGCCGCCGGGGGGCCAGCGCGACACCGAAGAACGCGACCAGCACGGCGCCGGAGACAGCGATGTACGGCCCCATCACGCTGTAGTATCCTGCCAGCGACCCGTGCAGCGCCTCGCCGTCGCTCCGCAGGTGGAAGAGGTGGTGGAGCGCCACGGCTCCCGCGATGACGGTGCCGCCGCCGGCCAGGAGCAGGTGTAGGGATGCCATGGAGCGCTGCCTCCGGACGCTGTACACGGTATTCGACACCGCCTCTCTTATATCTCCGTCTCCATCGCCACTGCATGGACGAACGGTTCCGCCCCCCGCTCCTGCTCGCCGGGTTCTTCATGGCGGCGAACCTGCTCGGGGTGGCGGCCGGGCTGCGGCTGCAGGGCGCGGCCGCGGTGCAGCAGGCATCCGCCGCGTACCAGGCGCCGGCGGCGGGCGCGGTGTTCTTCGCGGTGCTCGTCGCGGCGACCGCCCTCCTGCTCCTGCTGTACCGGTGGCACAGGGAGCTCCTCGTGAAACTGTGGTTCTCCTCGGCGCTCATCCTCACCGCGTTCATCCTGTTCAACGCGTTCCTCCCCGCGTTACCGGCCGCCGCATTCACCGCGGTGTTCGCGGTGCTCCGGTTCCGCACCGGCGACATGCTGCTGCGGAACGCGCTGGACACGGTACCGTTCGCCGGGACCGGGGCGCTGTTTGGCTCCCTGCTCAGCCTCCGCGCCGTCCTCGTGTTCGCGGGGCTGCTCGCGGTGTACGACTACATCGCGGTCAACCACATCGGCCACATGCAGACCCTGGCGAAGGCCGGTGCCGCGTCCGACATGTTCATGGGGTTCCAGTACCCGAAGCACGGCGCCGTCCAGGAGGCAGGGAGCGAGGCCGTGACCGTCGACCGCGACGGCGGGGAGGTGCAGGTCGGGATGCTCGGCGGCGGTGACGTGGTGCTGCCGATGGTGCTCGCGGTCGCGGTCGCCCCGCTGTTCGGGGCGGCGGCGTCGGTGGCGGTCGTGGCGGGCAGCGCCGCGGCACTTCTCCTGTTCCTCGTCGCCATCCAGCAGGTGGAGACCGACCGGTTCTACCCGGCCATCCCGGTTGTCGGGTCGGGCGCGGTGCTCGGTCTGGTGCTGTACCTCGCCGCGGCGGCGCTCTAGTCATCCTCGAGCGGTGTCCGCTCGGTGTGGCCGCACTCCTCGCAGGTCACCCGCTTCACCCCGTCCTCAACGCGCACCCGCGCGTTCGCCCCGGGCCGGATGTAGCTGTAGCAGTCGCTGCAGACGTGCCGCCGGTGCCGGTCGGGCAGGGAGAGGGTGAACGTCATCGCGATGTCCCGCGCGATCGCCACGTACCGGTCCGCCCGGTCCTGTCGTTCGGGGAACGCGTCGGCGGCCTCGTCGAACAGGATGTCGATGCGTTCCCGCGCGATGTCCTCCGCCCAGTCCGGCTTCGATCCCATACCGTTCTCCCGCCCTCCACGCCTTAAGTAATCCGGCCCTGGAACGCCGGGAGGTCGCCACCGCAACCGGTTTAAACCGCGCCGGCACATCCGGCCCCATGCGGAAGACAGCTGCCCTGTCAGCCGCGTCCGTGTCATTCCTCGGTGCCGCGTCGGCGTCCCACCCGGACCGGGCGGCGGAGCCGCAGTGGGGGTTCCTCATCGGGTCGGCCGTGCTGCTCGGCGGGCTGGCGCTCTACATCTACCTCCGCGTGCAGGGCTCCGGGTTCCTCACGTTCCTGCCGCAGACGGCGGCGGAGAAGCTCGATATCGAGCCGGAAGGTGATGCTGTGTGACGGATGTCATCGTTGTCGGGGACGGCCCGGCCGGGCTGCAGGCCGCGCTCCTGCTCGCGAAGAACGGGATGGACACGGTCGTCCTCGGGCAGGACGACACGTACATGCACGACGCCTACCTGTACAACTACCTCGGGGTGGAGGCGGTGCACGGCTCCGACTTCATGGAGACCGCCCGGCAGCAGGTCGAGGAGCACGGCGCGGAGCTGCGCACGGGGGAGGCGGTGGACGCGACCACCGATGCGGACGGCGTGGTGGTTGAGACCGCCGACGGCGACACCGTCGAGGCCGACCACCTGGTCCTGGCGGAGGGCGACGACCGCGCGGTGGCGGAAGCGCTCGCCCTGGAGATGGACGAGGACGGCGTCGTCGCGGCGGACAGGTACGGGAACACGTCCGAGGAGCGCGTCTACGCGGGCGGGTGGACGACCCGCGACAACCGCATCCAGGCCGCCATCTCGGTGGGCGACGGCGCCG
>JAXINY010000050.1:3249-6373 GCA_034190525.1 Asbonarchaeaceae archaeon (SeqCode)
ATCCTGTCGGAGGAGAAGGGAACGGAGTTCCACGACTTCGACGTGCCGGAGTAAGGCTACGCGGTCCCGACTGCCGGCGCCATGCTGCTTATCCGTGCCTCCTGCTGCGTGCCGCTGACCTCTCCCTGGAGTCTGAGAAGAACGATAACCCCGTCCTCGTGGTACCGTGTCTGGAGGGAGGCGGTGTCAAGATGCTCCAAGAACCGCCGGGAATCCGCGATATCATCCGAGAATTCGACGATGTCGGATGCGTTCAGTACCTGCATCCCGACGACACGTTCCTCATCGCCGATATCCAGGGTCAGATCACCCACACTCACGGATCGGACTATCGTCGCCCCAACCTGTTTTGCGACGAGGGCATCGCTTTCGGCGTCGTATCGGAGATCGATATCAGTCATCGTCTATCCGCTCCTGTGCTGTCCGATCCAGTTTGGACACCGTCTTGATGAGAGGTTTGTCGCGCGTCAAATATAAAACGACCTCGTACTTGTACCTGCTGCTCTTCGGTAACCGGGCCTTGTAGCTCTCCACGTCGGCCAGCGCGCCCTGCCTGGAGTCGTTCCGCACCACCTTGTCGAACCTGCCAGTGCGGAGTCGGTGCAGGACCTCCTCGATGTCCAGATCCCGGTAGTCCTCGCACCGCCTGAGCGCGTGTTCGTCAACATGGAATTCTGTGGTAGGGTACTCGGCGAGCTTCCGCTTCAGCAGCTGGCCGAGGTCCATGATGTCGGCGCACGCTCTGGATTCAAATACGATGCCGTGATTTCCAGGTGCCCGCGGGGGTATGACCAATTCCGCCTGACTGTGATGATGAGAGCGGGTAGAACTACCTCAGTCCTCGGCCTCGAACTCGAGCGCGACACCGTTGATGCAGTACCGCTTCCCGGTGGGGTCCGGCCCGTCGTCGAACACGTGCCCGAGGTGGGAGCCGCACTCCGCGCACACCACCTCGGTCCGCTCCATCCCGCCGCTCCGGTCCGCCTGCAGCTCGACCGCGTCCCCGTCCACCACGTCCCAGAAGCTCGGCCAGCCCGTTCCGCTGTCGAACTTGTGCTCGCTCGAGAAGAGTTCGTTCCCGCAGGCCGCGCACCGGAACGTCCCGGGCTCGTCCACGTCCAGCAGGTCGCTGGAGAACCGCGGCTCGGTGCCGCACTCCCGCAGCACGCGGTACTCGTCCTCGGACAGCTCCTCCGTCCAGTCCTTGTCCGTGTCGCCAGTTATCTGGACCACCACAGGGCGGGGCCGGAGGCCCCGCATTATTGCGTATCAATTGAGCGTTCGGAAACGCTCCGCGTTTCCTACGATCGACTGAAATCTCCGATTTCAGGAGTAACCAATTGCGGCGCCCGGGATTTGAACCCGTCACGAAGCTGCCGCTTCTCAAGGGTTCAAATCACCGGTCTGAGCATCGCTTTTCGCCGCGCAGCGGCGAGACCGGCGGAGCCGGTCCGTACTCCCAATTGCTACGGCAATTGCGGCGCCCGGGATTTGAACCCGGGTCACTGGCTTGGAAGGCCAGGGTCTTAGCCAAGCTGGACCAGCGCCGCTCGCCTCCGTGTTGCCGCGCGGCGTTTAAACGTTTTAAGAAACGTGTCACTCCTCTGCGGTCGGCTCCCGCTGCTTCTCCCGCAGCCGGCGCCGCGCCTGGTCGATGCCCTGCACCAGTTCATCGACGGCGTCCTCCTCGAACTCGAGGTGGCCGGTCTGGTCCTTCACCACGATACGGCCGTCGTCCACCCCGACCCTGAACCGGTTCCAGTCGTTCTTCCCGGCCGAGAACTCGTATACCTCTTCCATGGAGCCGTCTTCGGGGCGCACCTTGAAATAGGTTCCGCCGCTTCCCGGTTTAAAAAGTGTTGAGCACCGTTCTCCGCCATGGCGTTCGACCAGCTGAAGGACCGCATCCAGGAGTTCGCCGGCCGCTCCCTCGCCGACGAGGAGGCGGTCGAGGAACTGGTGACGGACATCCAGCGGACGCTGCTGCAGGCGGACGCGGACGTTGAGCTGGTGCAGCAGCTATCCGAGGATATCAAGGAGGAGGCGCTGAAGCGGGATATCCCGTCCGGCCTCACCCGGAAGGAGCACGTGCTCAACATCGTGTACGAGGAGCTGACCGACTTCCTCGGGGGTAAGGCTGCGGATGTCGACCGGCAGCCGTCCCGCGTCCTCCTGTGTGGCCTGTTCGGCGCCGGCAAGACGACGACCGCGGGGAAGCTCGCGGCGTTCTACCGGAAGCGCGGTATGAAGCCCGGGCTCATCGCCGCGGACGTGGACCGGCCCGCGGCCGTCGAACAGCTCCGGCAGAACGCGGAGCAGGTGGACGCGGAGTTCTACGGCGACGATTCTGCAGAGGACGCCGCCGCTGTCGTGAAGCAGGGGACGCGAGAGCTGGCGGACTGCGACGTCGTCATCGTCGACTCCGCCGGCCGCGACGCGTTCGACGAGACGCTCGCGGACGAGCTTCAAGCCATCGAGGACGCGTTCCGGCCGGACCGCACCTACCTCGTCGTTCCGGCGGACCTCGGGCAGGCCGCGGGCGAGCAGGCGGCGACGTTCGACGACGCCATCGGCATCGACGGCATCATCGTCACGAAGCTGGACGCGTCCGCCAAGGGCGGCGGCGCGCTCAGCTCGGCGGCGGTGACCGACGCACCGGTCGCGTTCATCGGGACCGGCGAGGGGATGGACGACCTGGACGTGTACGACCCGGAGCGGTACGTGTCCCGGCTGTTGGGTGAGCCGGATATCGGTGCAGTGGTGGAGAAGGCCGAGGAGGCGGTGGACGAGGAGGCGGCGGAGGCGATGATGGAGGGCGACTTCACCATGGAGGACTTCTTCAGCCAGATGGAGCAGATGATGGGGAGCGGGGCGATCGACCAGGTGATGGACAGACTGCCGTTCGGCGACCAGGTGCCGGACGACGCGCTGGACGTGACGGAGCAGCAGATGGAGCAGTACCACGCCATCATGGAGTCGATGACGCCGGCGGAGCGGCGGGACCCGTCCATCGTCGGGAAGTCCCGGGCGGACCGCATCGCGCAGGGGGCGGGGGTGGACCGCGGCGAGGTCCGGCAGATGATCAAGCAGTACCGGCAGGCGAAGAACATGATGGAGAAGTTCC
>JAXINY010000121.1:0-6126 GCA_034190525.1 Asbonarchaeaceae archaeon (SeqCode)
ACCAGAGCTGCCAGTCGAGCCGGAGGTGGTACGGCGCCCACTGCGGCGGCCGCTCGTCCACCTTGACGGGCTGCCCCCTGAACGTGTACTCCTCCCAGTCACCCTCCGACGGGTCCTCCTCGCGCGTGCCCTCGATGACGAGCTGGTACCGCTCCTTCGTGATCGACCCGAACGCGCCGTACGTGTTGACGATGTGCAGCGGGTTGAAGCTCCAGTTCATCCGCTGCCGCGACGACAGCATGTTCCGGACCGGGTCGACGCTCAGCACGAGCGTGACGCCCGCCACCAGCACGACCGCGGCCTGATGGACAGGGTGGAGCGGCGCCGTCCCCGGCACCGCCACGGGAAGGGCGGACAGGACGCCGTCGCTGAACGTCGACACGGCGAGGACGATGGTGAGCAGGTTGAGGAACGCGAAGTTCCCGCTCAGCATCAGCCATCCCTGGAACAGGATGGTTGCGACGCCGGCGATGGCCGCGACCGGCTGCGGGGCGAAGTAGAGGAACGGGACGACCAGCTCCATGACGTGGTTCACCATCACCTCGACCCGGTGGAACCGGTCCGGGAGGTGGTGGAAGAACCAGCTCAGCGGGTTGGGCATCGGCTGCGTCTCGTAGTGGTAGTCCATGCAGGTGAGGTCGCGCCAGCAGTCGTCGCCGCGCAGCTTGATCAGGCCAGCGCCGAACATGTTGCGGAACAGCACCCAGCGGAGCATGAGGATGACGAGGAACGGGGCCACGGCACCGGACGCGCCGAGGAAGATGGCGAAGAACCCGGTCTCGAGCAGCATCGACTCCCAGCCGTAGCCGTAGAACAGCTGCCCGGCGTTCACGAACGAGAGGTAGAGCGCGTACAGGGCGAACCAGACCGCGACCGAGACCGCAGTGCCGAACTGCTCGGAGATTCCCGTGAGCGCGACGAGCGACAGGGCGACGCCGGTCCATGCCGCGGCCTGGATGGCGCGGTCGGAGTCGAACCGGTGGAACAGGCTGGGGCGCTCCTTCCAGTTCACGTTATCGACGTACTGCTGCAGCGACAGCAGCCCGTCCTCCCCGGCGAGGGCGCGGTACTGGTTCGCCGCGACGAGGAACGCGAACAGGTAGACGAGGGCGAGGCCGCGCTGGAACAGGAACCGGACGAGCCAGTACGACTCGTTCCACGGCGGCGTGAACGGCAGCGGCACCGGTATCATGCCTCCTGTGCGAAGTCGTCCAGCTCCCGCTGCGAGGTGTCGATCGCCTCGTACGAGGCGATGACGTCCTCCATGTCAACCTCGACGAACTCGAGGTCGCGCTCCTCCAGGTAGTCGAGCACGTTGTCGGTCATCGTCGGTGCGACGAGGATGCCGCGGACGTCGGCGGCGAACTCGTCCTCGATCTCGTCGACGTACCGCTGGAGCTGGAGCACGGTGTTGTAGTCCGGGTTCCGCTTCACCTCGATGACGACGTACCGGTCGTCCACGTCCCGCGCGAAGACGTCGATGTAGCCCGCCGGGGTCTGCCGCTCCCGCTCCACGACCGTCAGGCCGTCCTCCACCAGGTCCGGGTCGTCCTCGATGGACTCGTGGATGTCGACCTCGTGGCCGCGCAGCTTCATCTCGCCGTCGTCCACGAGCCTGTCCACCATCAGCAGGTCAACGTCGCTGAACCGGATGGTGACGGTCTCGTCAGGGTCGCGGCGTACCGCCCGCACCACCAGCTCCCCGTCGTCGACCGTCACGGACCAGGAGTCCACCTCGGGCTGCCAGTTCCGCGGCTGGTAGTTGTCCGGTCCGTGGACGAGCAGGGCGGAGTCCTGCTTCGCGATGACCAGCCGTTCACCGCGGTCGAGCGACGACTTGGCGCGGCCCTGGTAGTTGACCGAGCACAGCCCGTTCACCTGGACGGTGTACGGCCGTGACAGGTACTGCTCGAGCACCTCGGCGGCCGCATCCATCTCCGGCTCACGCAGTAGCTGTTCCACGGAACAGGTTTCGTGGAAACAGTCTTTATTCTTTTCTCATCTGGAACCGGGCGGCGAGCTGCTCCGCCACGACCGCCGCCCCGACGACGAGCGCCAGGAATCCGGCGAGGAGGCCGCTCCCCCACGTTGAAGAGGCGGTGGCGCCGATACCGAGCAGGAAGAGGAGGACGCCGAGCGCCAGCCGGCCCCGCCGCGGACCTGCAGCCGCGGCCGTCCCGGCCTCGCGCTCTCCACCACCCTGCTCTCCCTGTGCACCGTCAAACGCATCGACCTCGTCCGCCGGCACCTCGGGGAACACCCCGGTGTAGCCGCAGTCCCGGCACGCGCGGCTCCCGGAGAGGGAGAGCCGCGACACCACATCCAGCGAATCGTGTCCGATGTCGGTGGAGCCGCAGTTCGGGCAGGCGCGGACGGCGTCGGTCATAACGCATTTATTGGCGCCGACCGGTTTAATACGCATGGAGACCGAGACGCTGGCCGGCAACCTCATCATCGAGGACGGGGAGCTGCTGATGCTGTACCGCGAGGACAAGGGGTACTGGGAGCTGCCCGGCGGGAAGGTGGAGGACGGAGAGATGCCCCGCGAGGCGGCGGCGCGCGAGGCCAGGGAGGAGATCGGGGTCGAGGTCGCGGTCCGGTCCTCCGTCGGCCGGCTCGACCTCGACTTCGAGCACGACGGGACGGAGTACCAGTTCCGCGGCTTCCTGTCGGAGATCGTTGACGGCGAGCCGTCGCTGGAGGAGGACCGGTTCGGCCGGAAGCGGTGGGTGGACGCGGAGGAGCTGCTGGACATCCCGCTCGCCCCGAACCTGTCGGAGACGCTGGACGCGCTGCGGCTGCTGCTGATGCGGACGCCGGAGGTGCGCACATGAGAGCGGTCACGGACGCGTTCCACGACCGGATGGAGCTGCGGCCCGAGGAATCGCTGAAGGTGTTCCTGTTCGCGGTCAAGGCGCTGAGCGCGATGGGGTTCCTGTTCGTGCTCGGCCACATCACCGCCACGGGGACGCTCTCATCCACCACGTTGCTGGTGCTGGGACTGGCAGCGGTCCTGGACCTGCTGCCGGAGCTGGTGACCGTCCGCATCATGGACGTCCTCCCGCCGCGGGCGCGGCAGGCGGAGCGGCTGCAGCTCGGCCTGACGGCGGCAGCCTACGCGGTGCTGGCCGGTGTCGTGTTCACATCCGCCGTCCCGGTGTTCACCGGGTACGCGGTGTTCATCGTGCTGTGGCTGGCGTCGTTCCTCGTCGAGGAGTCGGTGATGTTCCTCGTGGAGGACGCCGGTGATAGATAAAGATTTCTCCGCAAGCGGACGATAGAGCCCTCTGGTGTAGATCGCACCTCACGGTGCTCGACACACCAGCGGCCATAGCCCCCTGGTGTAGTGGTCAAACTCCTATGGAGGGCCAGTCATAGGAGGTTCTGGGCCTCCCGACCCAGGTTCGAATCCTGGGGGGGCTATCCCCGCAGAACGGCGGCATCCCGCGCCGCTTACGTTTTAAAAAGGTTGCTGTGGAGGGATGGTAGTAGCCATGGCTGACGTGCAGCAGATCGTCCGGCTGGCGGACACCGACGTTGACGGCACGAAGCGGATAGCCGATGCTATCCAGGACGTGAAGGGCGTCGGGGACACGTTCGCCAACGCCGTGCAGCAGCACCTCGACTTCGACCCGGATACGCGCATCGGTGCGCTGGACGACGACGAGCGCGACCACATCGAGGCGGCGCTGAAGAACCCGGACGACACCGGCGTCCCGTCGTGGATCCGGAACCGGCGGAAGGACCGTGAGACCGGTGAGGACCGGCACGTCATCGGCGCCGACCTGGACCTGACCGAGGAGTTCGATATCAGGCGATACAAGGAGATCGACAGCTACCGGGGGCGGCGGCACGAGATGGGGCTGCCGGTCCGCGGACAGAAGACCCAGTCCTCGTTCCGCAGCGGCGAGAAGATCGGGGTGGAGCGGGAGCGCGTCCAGGAGGAGGCCGAACCGGACGAGGAAGGTGAAGAATAAGCATGAAGCGGCAGAGCAAGGGCTACGAGACCCCTGTGCAGGGGTGGCAGGAGGACCGCATCGCGACGGAGACAGACCTGCAGGAGGACTACGGCCTCGCGAACAAGCGCGAGGTCTGGAAGGCGCAGAGCGCGGTCCGCGACTTCCGCCGACAGGCCCGGAAGCTGAACGCGGAGGAGAACGAGCAGATGGAGGGGGAGCTGGTCGGCAAGCTGGTGTCGCTCGGCATCCTGGACGAGGGCGCGGCGCTGAACGACGTGCTGGATATCCATGTTGAGGACGTGCTCGACCGGCGGCTGCAGACCATCGTCTACCGCCGCGGCCTGGCGGAGACTATGCAGGAGGCGCGCCAGATCGTCAACCACGGCCACATCGCGGTCGGCGACCGGGTGGTGGACATCCCGGGATACCTGGTGACGGAGGACGAGGAAACCGAGATATCTGTCGCCGGGGGATCCGAGCACGTGGTGGAGGAGCGATAGCGATGCCAGACGACGAGCGCTGGGGGATCGCACACATCTATTCCAGCTTCAACAATACCATCGTCCACATCACGGATATCACCGGTGCGGAGACGCTCGCCCGGTACAGCGCCGGCACCGTCACGGACAAGGGCCGGCTGCAGGGCAACCCGTTCCCGGCGATGCAGGCGGCGAAGCAGGCGGCCGCCGAGGCGCAGGAGAAGGGGCTGGAAGGCGTCCACATCCGCGTCCGCGCGCCGGGCGGTACGAAGCAGAAGATGCCGGGGAAGGGGGCGCAGCCGGCCATCCGCGCCATCACCCGGTCAGACCTCGATGTCGGCGATATCGAGGATGTCACGCCGGTCCCGCACGATTCCACCCGGGAGAAGGGTGGGAAGCGGGGGCGGCGGCTGTAGGTGCACACCATGGATATCGACATAACTGCAGAATCCGGCGACACAATCGAGTTCGACCTCGACGGTGCATCGGTGGAGTTCGCCAACGCGCTCCGCCGCACGATGATCGGCGGCATCCCGACGCTCGCGGTGGAGGAGGTCCGGGTGACGGCGAACAACTCCGGCCTGTTCGACGAGATCCTCGCGCACCGCATCGGCCTCGTGCCGTGGGAGTTCGACGCCGGCAACCACACGCTCCCGGAGGAGTGCGACTGCGAGGACGGCTGCCCGCAGTGCCAGGTCTCGATGGCGCTGCAGGTCGAGGGCCCGGCAGAGGTGACGGCGGCCGACATCAGCGCGCCGGACGAGGACGTTGAACCCGCCAACCCGGAGACGAGGATCGCCGACCTGAAGGAGGACCGGGTGCTGGAGCTGGAGATGACGGCGCACCTCGGCCTCGGCAAGGAGCACGCCAAGTGGCAGGCGGCGAACGCCGCGTATTCATACGAGGACGACACGTTCCACTTCGAGGTGGAAAGCGTGTCAGGGCTTACCCCCCGCACAGTCGTCCAGCACGCGATCCAGGAGCTGGAGGATGGGCTGGACGCGTTCGAGGACGCGGTCGACGGGAGCTTATAACTTCCCGGGCCGCATGGAGATGTAGGCGGGGGTACCCAAGCCTGGCCAACGGGGCAGGACTTAAGAACCTCAAGTCCTCCGTCAGGAGGACGAGGACGACGAAAATCCGCGAGGATTTTCAAGATATCCTGTAGGTGCAGACCTTTCGTCGGTTCGAATCCGACCCCCCGCAATTGGCGTCCCAATTGGGAGGACGGACCACCTCCGGTGGTCTCCGCCCTTCGGGCGGATACAGCGAAGGCGATACCGATGACAGACATGGAGCAGAAGACGAACCCGGTGCTGAAGGACACCGTGCAGCAGTGCGAGGAAGCAGGGAGGCGCAACGATGCCGCGGTGTGGCGCCGGGTGGCGGAGGAGCTGGCAGGGCCGACGCGGGACATGCGCGAGGTCGACCTGTCCACCATCGAGCGGAACACCGGGGACGGCGACACGGTCGTCGTGCCGGGCGTCGTCACCGGTGACGGGCTGCTGACGAGCGACGTGACGGTCGCGGCGTTCCGGTTCACCGGCAGTGCACGCGACCGCATCGAGGACGCGGGCGAGGCGGTGTATATCGACGACCTCGTCGCGGACAACCCGGACGGCAGCGGGGTGGTCCTCCTTGGGTGAGGTCATCGACGCCAACGGCATGATCCTCGGACGCCTCGCATC
>JAXINY010000085.1:0-5321 GCA_034190525.1 Asbonarchaeaceae archaeon (SeqCode)
GACTGCGCTGTGAATGACTTCTCATGAGGCGGGGCCGAAGGCCCCGCATCCCGCGCGCCCACTTCGCGTAGAAGTAGCAGGGGCAGGATTTGAACGTCGAAAATCGGAGAGTTTCTCGAAGTTCAAATCACTGCTTCCGGCATATCTCCGATATGGCAGGGGCAGGATTTGAACCTGCGGCCGAGGCACCCAAGGCCCCGATGTTGCCGGACTACACCACCCCGCCTGCGCGTTGCTCCGGCGGGGTGCGAAAACGCTGCCGCGTTTTCTTCGCCCGCCACCGCTGACGCGGAGCCGGACGACACCACCCCGCCTGCGTGTCGCTCCGGCGCAGGGATACCGCTCCCAGATTTATATAAAGCGGCGGACAAGTATCGGGCATGGCGTCCCTCCCCCGCATCCTCGTTCTGATGGCGCTCGTCGCCGCGGTCGCGGGTGCCGCGACGGCGCAGCCGTTCACGGTGGACGTGGACGTGCAGAACCCGGAGGTCAACCCGGGCGGGGGTGAGGCCGCACGGCTGAACATCTCCGTCACCAACACCGGCGACGAGCTGCGGACCTACACCATCATGTACAACGTCGCCAACCCGGGCTGGTACTTCCTCCCCGACTACTCGCTCACCGTCCCGCCGGGCGAGACGCGGCACTCGGTGCTGTACGCGGAGCCCGAGTCAACCGCCATCGAGGGGAACATCGGCGTCATCATCACCGTGGCCTCCGAGGGGCAACAGGTGACGCGCCGCCCATCCTACCGCATCGTCCGCGACCGCGACATCCTCATAACCGGTATATCGACCGACAGGACGACGTACAGGCCGTCATCGACGGTCAACGTGACGCTCGATATCAAGAACGTGCGCCGCCGCGAGCTCAGCGCGAACGCCTACCGCGCCGTCTTCACGATGGGCGGCCGGACGAAGACCGTGTCCATCCCGTCGCTCATCGCCTCCGAGCCCGAGACCCTGCATGCAGGGTTCCGCCTCGGCCAGTACGCAAAGGGGGTGAAATCGGTGCAGGTCTCGGTGGAGAGCATCGCGGGCGCGGTGCAGGACACCGCCTCCGCCACCGTCCGCGTGGTTGAGACCGAGCGTATCGTCACGGAGCGCGACAGCACCCGCGACCTGCTGACCAGGAAGAGCCGGATAACCGTGCGGAACGAGGGGAACACCCGTTCCGACGGGACGACGGTCTCGGCCGAGCTCCCGTTCTACCTCGGCCCCGTCACCTCCTTCACCCCGGAGCCGGCTCGCACCGACCGGTCCGGCGCGAACACGGTGTACACGTGGGAGATCGGCAGTCTCCGGCCGGGCGGATCGGTCACGGTGCGGTACCGCGTCCACTACTGGGCGCCGCTCCTCCTCGCCCTCCTCCTCGCCGGCGCGGCGTGGCTCGCCGTCCGCGAATACCGGAAGCCGCACGTCGTCAAGCGCGCGTACCGCAAGGACGGGGCGCACACCGTCCACCTCCGGGTCGAGAACCGGAGCGGCCGGGCGCTGGAGGACGTGGTGGTCAAGGACTTCGTCCCGTCCATCTGCTCGCTCGTCGACAAGTTCGATGCCTCCCCGCCGCAGAAGATTCGCGAGGGCGGCGAGGTCACCGAGCTCGAGTGGCAGCTGGGACGGTTCGAACCGGGCGAGGAGCGCATCCTCACCTACAGCCTCACCCCACAGGTGCAGGTCGAGGGCGAGGTCGTGCTCCCGTCCGCCCACATGGAGTACGACGGTCGCGGCAAGCGGCGGAAGCGGCACTCCCACCCGGCGCGCGCCGACTTCAGCTGAGCGGCCGACAATATTTAAAGCCTCCTCCGCTGTTGACCTCCTGTAAGCGGCTATCCCGCCCTAGCTCAGTCTGGCAGAGCGTCCGCCTGTAGCTCCGTTCCGGAGCCCAGCCGGGTGCTGACCAAGCAGCCAGCGGATGGTCCCCCGTTCAAATCGGGGGGGCGGGACTTCCATGCGCAACGAGCTGGAGAGTATCGGTATCAGCACCGCGCTCATCCTCGTCAACGTCGGTATCATGGCGGCGATCGCGGTGACCCCCGTCGCCGACCTTGTACTGGCGCTGTTCAGCACACTCATCCTCGGCGTCATCGTGTACGGCGCCCTCCTCTCCGGCGGGACGTACCTCGCGGAGCGCGGTGTGAAGCAGGAGGAGCTCGGTCTCGCGGGCGTCGGCATCGCCCTCCTCCAGCTCGGGTACGGCTCCTTCGGCGGCGCCATCCTCAGCCTCGTCCCGCCCGGGACGTTCGGCCCGGCGCTCGCCGTCACCGCTGTTGTCACCACCGCCATCGCCGCCGGGGCCGCGGCACTGGTGTACGGCACCGGCCGCGACTTCTCGTCGTTCCGCCGCTACGCCACGTACCTGTTCCTCGGCGTCCTCCTCACCGCGCTCGTCGGCACGTTCACCCCGCCGGTCGCTGTGCTCGCGTTCGTCCTCGCGCTGCTCGGGTTCCTGTTCCTCCTCGTCTACGAGATCTGGGAGACCCGGAAGGCGCCGGACCGCGTGCTGCTGAACGGCCTCGGTATCTACAACGCGTTCATGGGCGTGTTCGTCCACATCCTGCGCATCGTCGTCCAGATGTACCTGCAGCGGGAGTGACAACCTTTATGTACCGCCGTGGAGACGAGTTAGACCATGGATATCTCTGACTCCCTCTATATCAGCCTTGTCTCGGCGTTGTTCGTGGTGTCGCTTGCAGGGATGGCCGTGCTCGGGGCGCCGGGGGAGGTGGACGCCGTCAACGCCACACGCGCCTTCATCGGCAGCGTGGCCGACGAGACCGCGGGCCAGGACGGTGATCGGCTCCGCACGCTCTGCCTGGGGAGCGGCTGCATCCCGCCGATCGACGACCCGTCGTACCGGCCGGCGCGCGCGGTCGAGTGGCTGGAGCCCGGCGACCTCGTCGTCGCGGTGTCCGTCAACGGCCAGGACCGCGCCTACCCGCTCAGCATCCTCCGGTTCCACGGCGTCGTCAACACCCGCATCGGCGGCACCCCGGTCGCGGTCACGTACTCCCCGTACTCCGGCGTCCCGCGGGTCTTCCGGCGCAACGTCAGCGGGGGGGTGCGGTCGTTCCAGCACAGCGGCCAGCTGTACAACGGGAACATGGTGATGCAGGACCGCGAGACGGGGACGCGGTGGGTGCAGTTCACCGGCACCGCCATCGACGGCCGGCTGGCCGGGACGCGGCTGGAGCGCGTGGACGCCCACATCGCCCGGTGGGGTATCTGGCGGGAGGACAACCCGGCGGGCCGCGTGCTCTCACGTCGCACGGGGATATACAGCCGGGACCGGTACCTCGACCGGCCGTACTTCACCTACCGCCGCTCCCGCGACGCACCGTTCAGCCCCGCGGACACGGATATCCATCCGAAGGACGTGGTGTACGGCGCGACGGTGAACGGGAGCGCGGTGGCGTACCGGGAGGCGCACGTCGAGGCGCTCGACATCGTGCACGATACCGTCGGCGGGGAGCCGATGCTCGTCGTCCAGGACGAGCGGCGGGACAGGATACTCGCGTTCTCCCGCGAGGTCGGCGGGACGACGATGGCGTTCGCGCTGCAGGACGGCCGCCTCGTCGACACCGCGACCGGGTCCACCTGGACGCTGGACGGTACCGCGGTCGATGGCCCGCTGACCGGTACGGAGCTGCGGCCGGTACCGCTCACCCGCAGCTACTGGTACACGTGGCAGCGGTTCCACCCGCACACCGGGCTCTACCACCCCCCGGCGTAGCCTTTTTGAACGTCTCCGCCGTACACCGGGGCATGATCGAGCCTGGCCAGCCCGCCCCCGACTTCGCTGCGCGCGACCAGGACGGCGACCGCGTCCAGCTGTCGGACTTCGACGGGAAGACCGTCGTCCTCTACTTCTACCCGAAGGACGACACACCGGGCTGCACCACCGAGGCGTGCGGCTTCCGTGACGCGCTGTCACGGTTCGCGGACCGGGATGCGGCGGTGCTCGGTGTCAGCGCGGATACCGTGGAATCGCACGCGGCGTTCGCGGAGAAGCACGACCTCGGGTTCCGGCTCCTGGCGGACCCGGAGAAGGATATCATCGAGGCGTACGACGTCGAGGGGCGGTTCGGGAACGCCGCCCGCGTCACCGTCGTCATCGGGCCGGACGGCGTCATCCAGCAGGTGTACGAGGACGTGGACCCCGAGCAGCACGCCGAACAGGTGCTGGAGGAGCTGTGATGCGGTACAAGATCGTGTACGACCGGACCGGGTGCATCGGCGCCGGGACGTGCGAGGCACTCGACCCCGGGGACTTCGAACTCGTTGAGGATGGTCTCGCCGACCTGAAGGGCGGGGAGGAGGTGTCGGATGGGGTCTGGGAGAAGGAGATACCGGAGGAGGCGAAGGACGACGCCCTCGCGGCAGCGAAGGGCTGCCCTGTCAACGTCATCACGATCATCGACACCGAGACGGGCGAGCAGCTGTACCCGTAGGTGAGCGGGATGGAGTGCGACATCTGCGGCGAGCTGATGATTGCGTTCGACTGCGAGTTGATCTGCAGAAACTGCGGCTACGTCCGCGACTGCTCCGACCCGTGAAGCAGCTCCGCCAGCCGCTCCACGCCGTCCACGAGCCGCGGGCCGGGCCGGTTCAGCAGCGCATCGTCGACGACATGGACGTTCCCCTCCTCCACGGCGCCGATATCCGCCCACTCCTCCCGCTCCCTGACCCGGCCCGTGTCCGCGGCATCGCCGAACCCGCAGTAGTGGATGACGATGTGCTCCGGGTCGAACGCCTGCAGTTCATCGGCCGACACCGGACGGCTCCGCTCTCCTCCCTCGAGGAACGGCTCGCCGCCGGCCAGCCGCACCATCCCCGGCACCCAGTTCCCGCCCGCCATCGGCGGGTCGTGCCACTCCTCGCAGTACACCCGCGGCCGCTGCTCCGGCAGCACGGCGGCGTCCCGCACCCGGTCGTTCATCGTATCCACGACATCGCGCGCCCGCTCCTCCGCGTCCACCAGCTCCCCGACCTGCTTGACCGTGTTGAACACGTCCTGCAGCGTGGTCGGTGTCAGCTGCTTCACCGGCAGCCCCGCCTCCTCGCACAGCTTGACCGCCCTGTCCTGGAGCTCGTCCGACGCCAGCACGAGATCGGGGTCGTGGGACGCCACGTCCTCGATGTCAGGGTTCGTCCACCCGCCCACCGACGGCTTCTCGCGTGCCGCGGCCGGCTCGTCGCAGACCGCGGTGGTCGCCACGACCTGCTCCTGCACACCGAGCTCGTACAGGATTTCGGTGTTCGACGGTGAGAGCGACACGATACGTCGAGCGTTCATCGAACGCACGGCCTCCACACCGTGCA
>JAXINY010000085.1:5331-6067 GCA_034190525.1 Asbonarchaeaceae archaeon (SeqCode)
TGGTCGCCACGACCCGGTCCTCGACACCGAGCGCGTACAGAATCTCGGTGTTGCTCGGGGCGAGGGAGACGATGCGGTCGTACTCCGGCATGTCCCCGGCTGCGGGGCGGAGGCATAAATCCCTTGACGTATTTAAAGATTCCAGCACCGGACGTGCCTGCTGGCGGCCACAGCGGAGGGGCAACACCCGTTCCCATTCCGAACACGGAAGTTAAGTCCTCCAGCGCCACCAGTAGTACTGGCGAGAGCCGGGAGGCTGGGGACGCTGCCAGCATCCTTTTCCCGTTTTCTAGCACAGCAGGAACGGCAGTACGGTCAGGAGCGCGATGAGGCCGATGTGCTTCAGCGCGAAGTTGATGGCCAGGTAGGAGCCGAGGAGGAACACCGCCACCCCGACCGCCAGCCCGGCCATCCCGCCGACGAGCAGCCCGCTCGCCGCGCCACCGGCAACCGCGCCGGCCAGGAGGATGTCGATGATGCCGGTGAGGACGCCCTTGAAAAAGAGTACCGTGCCGCAGGCGAGTCCCATCGTAGCTGGCACCTCCTGGCCCGGTCACAGCAGTCGCCGTACACCCTTCATCAGCGGCCTCCCGAACAGGAACAGGAGCAGGATGGCGACGACAGCCAGCCATGTGATGTCGCTGCCACCCATCGGCGAGTTCAGGATGAATCCAGTGTACAGCGGGAGCGTGATGAGGATGAGCAGGAACGCGACGATGCCGGCACGCTCCACCCC
>JAXINY010000024.1:0-6033 GCA_034190525.1 Asbonarchaeaceae archaeon (SeqCode)
CCCGCAACCGGTTCCAGTACGACTGGTCCGACCACACGTCCGCCGTCGTCACGACATCCTCGAGGTGTACGCCAAGCGTGTCCGCCGCTGTCGAGAGGACATCCTGCTTCCGCTCGGCTCGCCCCGGGCCGCGCTCGAGGTACCGTTCAGCCGCAGCCGGGGTTTCCTTGCCGACAGCCCGGAACCCGTCGGCGATGAATGCGACGGTTGTCCCCCCGTAACCTGTCTGCGCCTCACGGATGTCCTGTAGGTGGTCGGCGGCGAGCAGGAGGTCAAGCTGCGCCAGCGGTTCGCGGTCCACGGTTGGAACGTTCACCATGAAGTAGCTGTAGGCCGGAAGTTCACGCTCTGCGGCAAGGGAGATGTCGTGGAGCAGCGGATTGATGCGGTCGCGCAGTGCTGCGGTCGCATCCATCACCGACCACCCCTGCGCGGTCGCAGTGAGAACGATGTTTGATGAGGGTCAGCGGGACGCCGCTGCCGTGCCGGGGCCCCGGACGACAAAGTAGCCACCCTTGGTTGGGCTGGTGATTCCTGTCATCGTGACGCAGATGTATTCCTGCAGATTTAAATACGGTTCTCCGGTCAGCAGTCACAGTTCGTCGAGCGCCGGGGCAGTCGCATACCGGCCCTGGTCATCATACAGCATGGCCCACGGCTCTCCGTCGTCCAGGACCGTATGGCCGTAGTCCATGTCGAGCTGTGACGACGCCGTCGCGGCCGTGAGCCGCGGATCGCGCGTCGAGTCCACGAGATATGACCGTCCCATGCTTCCTAGGATGATATCGATGTCGCGCCACATCATCTCTCGGGCCGTCAGGTATGAGCTCCTCGAGCTTGTCGCCGTACGGCGCCACGCGTGCTCTGTCCTCATCGAAGCTCGCTGGAAGCGGAACGAGTACGGCATGACGTCCCTGCGTCAGATCAAGATATCCCAGCTCCTCCGTGTCCACCACCGCATCCGTCCGTCGCGCAAGCCCTGATGCCTCGCTCTCGGTGAGGAGGGAGCTGGCAGGTATCTCATCGGACAGGTCCATGCCGGGATAGTTCTCTGCCGATATTAATATAGCTCGAGACGCCAGCCGGAGATGATGGGGCTGTCGCTACCGAACGAGCTGGAGGATGGAGCAGGGACGCCGCTCATCCTCCTCCACGGCTGGCTCGGCTCGAGGGAGTCCTGGCAGCAGGTCCGTGACCACCTGGACGTTGACAACCCCCTGCTCGTGTACGACCAGCGGTGCCACGGCGACGCGCCGTGCCAGGGGTTCGACTTCGGCGACCTTGCCGACGACCTCCACGCCCTGGTGCAGGGGCACGGTCTCGACGACCCGGTCCTCGTCGGCCACTCGATGGGCGGCATGGTCGCGCTGACCTACGCGGCCCGTCACGGCGCCCCGGCCGGTCTCCTGCTGCTCGGGACGTCCGCGGCGACGCCTGACCCGGAGCTGGAGAGCCCGGCGTTCTACCTGGACCGGTTCGGGGAGATGGACCGGCGCGCCTGGGCGGAGCGCATCACGGACAACTACATCGACGGCCGCGGCCCGCTGTGGGAGGAGACCGTCGAGCAGCTCGTGGCGGCGGACGACGAGGCGGTCGTGTCCGGGCTCCGGGCGATGGTGGACTACGATGTCCGCGGCGAGCTTGACGCCGTTGACGTGCCAGCGCGTGTCGTCGGCGGCCACCGCGACCGCGCCATCCCGCCGCACCAGGTCGAGGAGCTGGCGGATCTACTGGACTGCCCGTTCGACATGATCGAGTCCGCCCACCTGATGCTGCAGGAGGTTCCCGGAATGGTTGCGGATACCATCGACGCGTTCGCCGGAGAGACAGCGAATCAGTCCTGATACTGTTCCATACCGGAGCCGGGGCCGCAGTGCTTGATCGGCGCCGTCGACCTGTCCGGTCCTGCGGTGTCCCCATCGTCATCGAAGAATGCCTGCACCGCGTCGATGGCGAGGTCGGCCTTGTCCTGCTCGACGACCGCAACGTCGTACCGGTCACGGCCCCGCCAGTGCGTGTACGTCGTCACGTCACCGTCGGCGTCCAGATCGAACACGTTCGGGTCGTTCCGGAGCGGTGCAGAATCGACGGCCAGGGTGTCGTCCACGGGCATCACGAGGATGGTCGTCCGCGGGTGCTGGCCGTCGTCGTAATCCGCCCGGACGAAGAGCTCCGAGCTGCCGGTGTCGACCTCAAGGTCGGCCTGCTGGAGGTAGGTGGCGGCCCGGTCGCGCGCCGCTCCCTCGGCATCGTAGGCTATCCGCCCGTCGGCCGCGAACCGTCCCACATCGGTCATACCGCTGGCTGGATGCAGCACCCTTATATCCCTTTCCGTCGAACATCCCCGCATGGACGGCCGCGCCGAGCTGAAGGTGGAGTCCGGCAAGCTGCTGCGCGCCGACGTGTCGTACGGCGACCGCATCGAGCACGTTTCGCTGCACGGCGACTTCTTCGTCTACCCGGAGGAGGGGCTTGACACGGTGGAGGACGCGCTCGACGGTGCCGACGCCGCCGCGGACGAGCAGGAGCTGGCCGACCGCGTCCGGCAGGCGGTCGATGCGGACACGCGGCTGGTCGGGTTCGACGCGGCCGACGTCGCACGCGTGGTGCGGGAGGCGGTGCGGGATGGAGAGTGACCGGGAGTGGCGCGTCGTCCACGGCGAGTTCCCGCCCGCGATGCACATGGCGCTGGACGAGGTGATAACGGGCCGGGTCGCAGCGGGGGAGGCGCGGCCGACGCTCCGGTTCTGGGAGTGGCAGGCGCCGAGCGTGGTCATCGGCCGGTTCCAGACGGTCCGCGACGAGGTGTTCGAGGACATGGCAGACAAGAGTGATATCAGCATCGTGCGGCGGTGCAGCGGCGGCGGCGCGATGTTCTGCGAACCGGGAACGGTCATCACCTACTCGCTGTCGCTGCCGGAGGCGGAGGTTTCGGAGGACGATATCGTGGCGTCGTACCGGGAGCTGGAGGAGTGGACGCTCGCCGCGCTCGACGACATCGGCGCGGCCGCGGACTGGCAGCCGGTGAACGACATCGTGCACGGCGACCGGAAGATCGGCGGGTCGGCGCAGGCGCGGTGGGACGGCACGGTGCTGCACCACACCATGCTCGCGTACGACCTCGATATCGAGACCATGCTGCAGGTGCTGAAGATCGGGGAGGAGAAGATATCCGACAAGGCCATCGAGAGCGCGGCGAAGCGTGTGTCGCCGCTGTCGGACCAGGTCGACCTGCCGCGGGAGGAGATCGTCGAGGCGATGGTGACGGAGTTCGCGCAGGGCCGTTCCGTCACCGACGACACGCTCCGGCAGGACGAGATCGCCGCTGCGGAGGAGCTGGTGGAGGAGAAGTACGGGACGGACGGGTGGACGTACACGGTGGACAGGGAGCTGGACGGGTAGTCAGCCGAGCTGTCCGGGCTGCCACTCGCCGTCGAAGACCACGGCGTCGGTCGGCCCGCTGTACGCGACGCTGAGCGGTTCTCCACCCTCCCAGCCGACAGGGACGTACCGGTGAGCGGTCCGCTCCGTCGCCTCGACCGCGAATTGCTCGGCGGTATCCCACTCCTGGAACGCGGGGAACGAGTACATCGCATCGAGGAGTGTGTCGACGGTCCTCCCGCCCATCACGACGGGGTCCTCACCGGCGAGCGCGTGACGCAGCTCCCGCAGCCGGCGGGACATGTCCGGTCCGCCCGCGTTCTCCAGCTCGCTGTCGCGGTAGCTCCGCAGGTCCGGGACGATGGTGAAGAAGCGGGAGTCGTCCTCGGTCACGGCGTCGTGGTTGGTGATACGGTCAGCCTGCTCCCGGTTCCAGTACGCCTCGTCCTGCCCGAGCGGGTAGTAGCTGGCGGTCCGGAGCCCGGTCTCCATAATACACTCTCCTGTGAGGATGAACTTCAAGTGTCTTTGGGAGGGGCGAATCCCCCATCAGAACACGCTGTCAGCGGTCGCCGCCCCGATGATGCTGAAGATGGCGCCGACGGAGATGGCCCTGACCGTCGTCGGCAGGTCGGCGCCGAACGTCGCAGGAGCATCCAGCACCAGCGCGAGCACCGTGACCGCGCCGTACGACACGAGGAGCAGTGACAGGTACCGGACCGGGACGCCGAGCACCTTCGGCTCCCGCCGGTCATCCTCCACCGCCCGTCCCCTGTCAGCACGGTACAGCGCCCCGTACCCGATGACGAGGACGATGAGCGTCGTCGCGCCGGTGTTCACCGGTCCCATCGCGGCGGCCAGCTGCCATACCTCCTCGGTCACCACGAACGGACCGGCCAGAAGGAAGCCGCCGACCATCTGCTGCGCGGAGTCCGCGAACCGGAACCGGTTGGCGACGCCCATGCCCGCGGATGTGGACGGGCGGTTTAAATACCTCGTCCGGCAACTCTGCAGCCATGGACTTCCGCGCAGCGTTCGCCGACGCCCTCGACCAGGTGCCGGGGGAGCACATGGACGCGGACCGGTTCGTCCCCGCGACCGGGGCGATGGACGCGGACACGATGCTGGTCGGGGAGGCGCCCGGCGCGGACGAGGTGGAGCAGGGCGAGCCGTTCGTCGGCCGCGCCGGCCAGGTGCTGGACGAGGTCCTGCGCGATCTCGGTGTCGACCGCGGCGCGGTCTACATCACGAACCTGGTGAAGGTGCGGCCGCCGGACAACCGCGACCCCACCGCTGCGGAGATAGCCGCGTGGCAGCCGGTGCTGGACGCGGAGCTGGACCGCGTCGACCCCGGGACCGTGGTACCGCTCGGCAACTTCGCCACGAAGGAGCTGACAGGGACCGAGAAGGGAATCTCCGAGGTGCACGGCACCGTGTTCCGGCGTGACGGCCGCCGCATCCTCCCCACGTTCCACCCCGCCGCCACCCTGTACAACCCCGACACGCGGCCGCTGCTGGAGGAGGACCTCGCCGCGGCGTTCGAGGGCGGGGGGATGGTGCAGGCGACGCTCGACGGCTAGGCGGAGAAGAGAGAAAAAAGAAGGAAGAAAGGGGAAGCCATCACTGGCTCCCTACATCTCGGCGGCTTCGTAGACCTCGTACAGACCTGCCAGTCCGACCAGCAGGTAGACCAGGTTCTCGACGACGGACGTGCCGAGGATACCCGGCCCCAAAAGCAGGTTAACAAGATTCAGGTTCGAACCCAGGAAGCCACCGACTCCGACGAGTCCCCAGTTGAGCGCGCCAACGATGACGAGCACCAGGGACGCCATACCGACGGGGTCGTCTCGCATGGGTTGGATCACCAGTACGCGTTTATAAGCCGGACCTCCTTTATATAGGTTTGCTCTTTGCCGCTATTTCCGGTGGGAGACGCGTCCCCGGTCCGTGGCCGCCAGATATTTATGCGGGCGGGCCGGATACCGGCGTATGGCAACGATGTTCGGCCTGCCGGCGGTGCCGTCGTGGTCGCTCGGCCTCCTCAAGGTCGTTGCGGCGGTCGTCGGCGGCTACCTTGCCGGCCGCTTCGTGGTCCGGCCGCTGGTGTATCATCTGCTGCGGCGGCGGAGCGAGCACATCGCACGGCCCGGGTCACGGTTCTTCATGTACGTCACGGTCCTCGTGGCGCTCATCGCCGGGCTGAGCGCGGGCGGGTACAGCTCCACGCTCGGCGTGGTCGGCGCCATCGCCGCGGCGGGGACGTTCGCCCTCGGGTTCGGGATGCAGGACACGCTGAAGGCAATCCTCGCCGGCGTGTTCATCTTCATCGACCGGCCGTTCGAGATCGGTGACTGGATCGAGTGGGGCGATCACGAGGGCAAGGTCGAGGACATCCAGCTCCGCACCACCCGGGTGAAGACGTTCGACAACGAGCTCCTCACGGTCCCGAACGACCAGATCGCGAACGCGACCATCACCAACAACACCGCGAACGACCGGCTGCGCCTGCGGACCACCATCGGCATCGGGTACGAGGACGATATCGAGAAGGCGAAGTACATCACCCGGACGGTGCTGGACAACATGGACGAGGTGCTGGACGACCCCGGGCCGGAGGTCGTGCTGGACAGCCTCGGGGACTCCGCCGTGAAC
>JAXINY010000119.1:0-3888 GCA_034190525.1 Asbonarchaeaceae archaeon (SeqCode)
CCAGGATCTCGTGGCCGACCTCGCACGACCCGGTGAACAGGATGGAATCGACGTCGGGGTGCTGTACGATGCCCTTGCCTGCCTCGGCGTGCCCGGTCACAAGGTTCAGCACGCCGTCAGGCAGCCCGATCTCGTCGAATATCTCCAGGATCCTCACGCCGCACTTCGGTGTCTGCTCCGCGGGTTTGAACACCATCGTGTTCCCCTCCTCCAGGGTGATGGCGATGTCCCACAGCGGCAGCGCGATGGGAAAGTTCCACGGCTTGATGGAGCCGACAACGCCGACCGGCTTCCGGTGCACGGACGAATCCTTCGCCGGGATCTCGCTCTCGACGACCTCGCCGGTTGGCTGCCGGGCGAGGCCGAAGGCGTACTGTGCCATGTGCGACGCCTCCACCACGTCCGCTCTCCCCTCCGCGATCTCCTTCCCGCACTCCCGCGACACCAGCTCCCCGAGCTCGTCCTCCCGCTCGTCGAGGGCGACGAAGAAGTCCCGCAGGTACTCCGCCCTGTCGATGCGGGACAGGGCACGCCACTCTTCCTGCGCCTCCACGGCAGCCTCGACAGCGTCCTCCACATCGTCCGTATTCGAGTCCTGGAACTCGCCGAGCACGCGGGACGGGTCCGCCGGTTCAACGGATTCGAATGTTTCCCCGCTGGAGCTTTCCACCCACTCGCCGTCGACGTAGTTGGAGAACGTCTCGACCATGATACTGACTCCGCCGCCTCCCTTAAAAATGCAGGAGCGGCGACGGACTTATTATACTGCAAATCCTGTACGGTCGCATGCGCCACGTCATCGTCGGCGACGGTGTCGCCGGCCACACGGCGGCGGAGACCATCCGCGAGGCGGAGCCGGACGCGGACATCCACGTGTTTACACGGGAAAACGTGCCGTTCTACGACCGCATCGGGCTGCGGGACTACATCCGCGGCGGCCGGGAGCGGAGCGACCTTGTCTTCGACGACGGCGCGGACTGGTACGCGGACCGGGACATCGACCTCCACCTGGCGACGGCGGTCGTGGACATCGACCGGGACGAGCAGGTCGTCGTGACCGCGGACGGGGGTCGGCAGGAATACGACCGGCTGCTCCTCGCGACCGGCGGGACCCCCCGCACCCTGCCGTTCGAGAAGGGTGTCGACGGGGTCCACCACCTGTGGACGCTGGCGGGACACGGCGACCCGCTGCGCCGCGACCTGGAGGCCGCCGAGACCGGGACGGTCATCGGCGGCGGGCTGCTCGGGTTCGACCTCATCGGCTCGTTCAGCGAGGTGGTCGATGCGACCTACCTGGTGCGGGAGGACCGGTGGTGGCACTCCGTCCTGACGATGGACGGGGCGGAGATCGTGCACGATGCGATGCGCGACGCCGGCATCGACCTCCGGCTGGAGGAGGAGTGCACAGGGATGAAGAACCAGGACGGCAGGGTCCACCTGGCCACGGACCGGGGGGAGCACGAGGCGGACGTGGTCGGGGTGGCGGTCGGGAACGAGCTGGACACGGAACTGGCCGGGGCGGCCGGCATCGAGGTGGACGCGGGGATTCTCTGCGACGAGACACTGCAGACCGACGACCCCGACATCTACGCGGCGGGCGACGCGGCGGAGTACCGCGACCCGGTGCTGGAGCGGCGGAACATCGGCGGGTCGTGGGTGACGGCGCAGGTACAGGGCGAGACCGCGGGCCGGAACATGGTCGGGGCGGACGAGCCGGTCGAGTTCGTGGACACGTACACCGTCACCCACTTCGGCCTGAACGTGGCGGCGCTCGGCGACCCCGTTGCCGCGGACCACGAGGAGGTCATAACGGCGGTCGACCGCGACGCGCAGGTGTACCGGAAGGTGGTGCTGGACGGCGACCGCATCGTCGGCGCGGCCATCATCGGGGCGATGCAGTGGATGCACCCGCTGAAGCAGCTCATCCTGCAGAAGAAAGACGTTTCAGGGCGGCGCGATGATTTTTCCGATCCAGGGTTCGATCCCGGCGACCTGCTGTAGCCGGAGAAGGAGGCGGGCGGGACATCCGTCCCGCCCGTTGAATGAGAGGGGATGTGGGCACGGCGCTGTTCACTCGTAGGTGAGGGTGTCGGCGGTGTCGCCGCGGCTGTCGGTGAGGGTGGCGGTCTCGCCGCCGTCGTTCCAGACGTGGCTGGCGTCCCAGCACCGCTCGTAGTCCGGTGCGCCGCTGGCGTCGCACGTTGAGGGGTCGCCGGCGTCGTCGCTGTACACGGTGAGGGTGCCGTCGACGGGGAGCGTGACGTCCTGGAACGTGTACGCGTTGCCGCTGCCGTCGGACACCGTCCAGCCGGCGAGGTCGACCGCGGTGGCGCCGCTGTTCGTGATGACGACGTGCTCGGCGGAGGCGTCGACCGCCGTGAGCTCGACGTCCGGGACGATGCCGAGGTCGGCGGCGATGCTGCGGATGCGCGCGGTCTCCTCCTGGAGGGTGGCGCGGGCAGCGCTGCACCGCTGCTCGACCCGGTGCTGCTCGACGCCGGAGAACGTGGTCGTGGTCTCGCCGCCGGTGGTCGTGGACTCCAGGGTTCCGGCGGGCGTGGTGCAGGTCTCGGCCCGCTCCTCGGGCGACGCCTCCACGGTGAGGTCGAGGGACGCGTCGGTGAACGTCATCCGCCGCTCGCCGGGAGAGCGGTGGAGGGTGACGTGGTGGCGCGGGGTGTCGAGGTCGGCGGAGAACGAATCACCGGCCGCCTCGAGGGTGACGGTGCCGAACGCGGTCTCGATGGTCTTCGTGTACGTGTCCGCGGACACCTGTTCCGTGACGGTGCGCGGTGTCCGGTTGAACGAGGTGTTTGAGATGCCTGTGAGCGTGGCCCCGGCCGCGGTGATGTCGCCGGTGACCGCGGCGCCTGCGGCGGGCACGGACAGCAGCCCGGTCAGGATGGAGCCGATGATGGCGATGGTTCCGATGTTCACTCGTGGGTCACCGCTCACCCGGTGGCGCGGCGACTCCTTTCAAGGGATGTCAAAATTCCAGTCCGGATCGCTTCCCCTGCTACCTACTATAACCGTACCTGAGTCCGAACAGGTTCAACTGAGGCAAGAAAAGAATCCTTTACGATCTGTGTTAAGCCCTCTATGAGGAAACATCCTCAACCCACGTTATTCCTGTTTCCGTATCACCGGGTTGATGTTATCGAAGAAATCGTCGGCCGCTGGTCGTGAAATCCAGACATTATTCTGCTGTATGCTGCATGAGATGCCACGCTCCTGCAGGAGTCGATGGATGAACCGTCGTGCCCGTCTGTCGTAGCTACAGATTCGGGGAGATCCTGAGGGATGAATATTTCCATCCGATTCGTACCTTCCCTCGATGTACTTCCAGCCGTCACCAGGACTATCAAGCCATGTGCGCTTTTCCTCGTATCCCTTCCCGTCAATCCACTCGACTAACTGCTGCGATGCCGCCCACACAGTCTCCATGTTCCCGCGGCGGCGACTGCGACCCGGATTCATCCCAACGGTCTCGAGTGCCTCTCGGAATTTCTCCACGAACCGCGGCGAGGTGTTCTCTAATCCTATCGTCCCCTCCCCATCGTGGAACCCATCGCCGTCAACGACCCCGATGATATACGATAGATGGTCAGTCGCGCCAAAATCAATCTCTATCCTGTTCTCCTCCGCGTTCGTTCGAAGCCGATCCTTCACCGCCTTGCTGTGACGATGTTCTTCCGCAGAGCGTGCAACACCTATCTTCCGCGCCCTGTCGATTATCGCCTTCCACGTGCGCCGGTCAAGAGCATTCAAAATCCTCTTCTTAGGCCAGTGGTGGTAATGTTCTCTGAGAATTTCATCCTCTTCGTCAGTCCAGTCCGGAGGGTGCCTCGTTCCTATACCCTTCCTCGACATTGCCCGGGACACCTCGGG
>JAXINY010000119.1:3898-6027 GCA_034190525.1 Asbonarchaeaceae archaeon (SeqCode)
GCTCCCCAATCTCCCGCTGAGATAGACCCTTCTCGTGATACAGATGTCGCAGACGTTCCTCGGTGCAAAGAACGTCCCGGATTTCATCTCTGGTATACCCAAGAACTTCTTCGATTTCAGCGACAGTCCGCCCGCGGGAGAACTGCTCTGCTATCGGTCCCGCGGGCGGGTCGCGATCAGCACTCATACGGTCGGATTGGCGGCAGGGTTCTTCAATCCGGTGCAGATTTCCATGTCACGGCAGGAGTGGAAACAGCATCAGCCCCGCCGGAACGGCCATGTAGCCGAGGTCGCGCAACCTGTCCATCACCCCCTCCTTGTCCTGGGCGCGGCCGGCGCGCTCCTCGGTTCCTTCCAGGTCCTGCATCCACGCCGGGTCCTGGCCGCTGCTGTCGGTGGATACCTCGGAGCCGAGGCTGCGGAAGCCCTCCCAGTACTTCGGGGAGATGGGGAGGTCATCGCGGGACACGCCGTCCGGCAGGTCGTCCGCACCTTCCGGCATCCCGCCCTCGTACGCGTCGACCTCCTCGGGGACGATGTGGTTCCAGGTGAAGTCCCAGACGTCCCTCTCCGTGAACGGGAGGATGGGGTGGACGCGGACGTGCTCGGGCTCGTCGCGCGGGGAGAAGAAGGTCTCGTCCGCGCGGGCCTCCTGCTCGTCCCAGCGCACCCCGTTGATGACGGCGTCGATGCCGCGCGCCTCGAGCAGGTCGTTCATCGCCACGGTCTTGAGCAGGTGGTTGCCGGCCTCGGTGTCCATCAGCCACGGGACCTCGACGTACTCCTCGTCGAGCCGCTCCACCTCTGCACGGTTCCGCTCGTTCAGCTCGTCGACCGGGACCATGTCCCCGGGCTCGTCGGCCTTCTCGATGAGGTCGTCGTTCCGAGCGGTGAGGACGTCGAACCCCCAGTGGGTGGAGATGCGCTCGACGAACTCCTGGATCTCGTCGAAGTGCTGGCCGTGGTCCACGAACATGAAGGTCGGCTTGTCGTAGCCCTCCTCCTCGCACACCTCCTTGACGAAGTAGGCGGTGAGGGTGGAGTCCTTGCCACCGGTGAACCCGATGACCGTGTCGGCCGGGTCGTGCCGCTCCAGCGCCTCGCGCACGGTCTCCCGCGCCAGTTCGGCCTTCTCCGCCAGTGTTTTCTCTGCGATCTCCTGCCGCTTCTCCTCGGTGTCTGCCTCGATCATAGTAGGTCACCGTTACCGATGAGTTCCCACAGCTTCTCGTGGTACTCGAAACTCCGCAGGAGTTTCTGCGGACGTAGGAAATCTCCGATTTCCGAGTATACATACAGGAACAGCTTGATGGTCATGAGGGTGAGCGCGATGCCGCCGGCCAGCTTGAGCGTTCCGGTGTACAGGTAGGAGACGATGAGCGTGGTGAGGGAGGCGTGGAACCGCCAGCTCAGGCTCTTCTTCACCTTCGTGCCGAGACTGGTGTTCACGCTTCGCGCACCTCCTCCTGGATGACGCGTGCGACATCGCGGATGGTATCGATGTCGCGGTCGATGTTCTTCGTGATGAGGATGCTCTCCTTGGAGTGCTCGCCCTTGATCTCGCCCTTCGGGGTCTCGTCGGGCAGTGTGCGGACCTCGGCCTTGTCCTTGTCGGTGAAGCCGTGGTCGGAGATGACGATGAGCTTCTCCCCCTGGTCGATGTACCTGCCGATGGCGGCATCGACCTTCTCGTAGTAGTCCGGGACGATGTCCTCGCCCCAGTGGAAGTGCTGGAGCTTGTCGAGGGAGACGTAGCAGGCGATGAACAGGTCGAGGTCCTCGGTCTCGAGCGTCTCGACCGCGAGGTCCGTGACCTCCTGGATCTCCTGCTCCATCTCGTCCGGCTCGGTGGGCGCGCCCTGCGCCGGCGGCTGGAAGTCGATGTTGTAGTTGTACGGCGGCACGACGAACGGCACGTTCAGCGCCCTGACGTCGTAGCCGTCCTCGTCCAGCGTGTCCCACACGAAGTCGACCGGGACGTCCTCCCGTGTCTGGATCTCGCCGTCCTGGACGAAGTCGGTGTGGCCGTGTTCTTCAGTTGTGGCGCCGGAGAACATGGACGCCCAGCAGGACGCGCTCCACGGCTTCTGGTCGAGGACGAGCGTGTCAGCGTCCGCCTCCTCTTTCAG
>JAXINY010000107.1:0-5801 GCA_034190525.1 Asbonarchaeaceae archaeon (SeqCode)
TGGGCGAGTACTGGCATCCTGATGTCGATGATGTGGTGACGGCGCACGAGTACGCCGGATTCGTCAGCAGGATACGCACCACCGGCTTCCTCAAGTCCAGCGAACACGGCATCGAGAAGATACAGGACGTCATCGACGAAGCAGAGGAACAGGAAGACCTCTACACAGCAGCCGCGGTATACCTGAAGCAGCTCATCAAGAAGCACCCGTTCTCGGACGGCAACCACCGCACCGCCTACATCGTCGCACTCCAGTTCATCCGCGAGAACGATGGTGTTTTCCTCCCCGAACAGACGCTTTCAGACCAGGAAATAGCGGATGTTTTAAAAGATGAGATCAAATTCAAGGAGTTGGAGGACATCGCGGAATGGATAGAAACAGGTGAATTCCCGTGAAAGACGACAACATCGAGCAGCTGAAGGAGAAATACCGAACCCGTGAGCAGTTGAAGGAGCTTGTGGAAGAGGAACAGGGCGTTCTCCAGGCGCTAGAGTAACTAGTTTTACGTTAGAGAGATCACTCCAAAATCCGCTCACATAAGGCGTGCCAGTGAAACAGAGATTGATTTAACCATCTCTTCGTCACCGTCATATGCGGTGATTTCATCCGCTACTTCTGAAATTGACTGTGAGATGTCAGATTCTATTCTATGAATCGCAATAATCGGTATGTCATAGAGGTTAGCCCATCCGAGTTCTATTCCCAGACCGGTAGACGCTTCTGATACGTCGGCTACAAAAACGTCACAGGAATCTTGTAGATACTCCTTCGTATCAAATAGGTCCTCACTATCCTTGTGCGGGAAGACAAGATTATGTTCCTCGCTCAATTTGCTACTTTCCAGCGGTTGGTAGAGTTCCTCGCGGTAGTCGAAAATCGTCGAATGCCCGATATAGACTTCCATATGACGTAATTAGAAGGAACGAACTTTATAGAAACAGCGGGTGAAATGAACAGTTTGTCAAATGTTCGCGAAGAGAATTGAACCCGGACTCAAACCATGAGGCGGGGCTGTACGCCCGCATCCCGCGTCCCAATTCCGCGTCACAGATTTCCGCTGCGGAAATCTGTTCGAGCACGCATTCTCCGCGGAGAATGGTGCGATAGGAATTGCGGCGGCCGCGCTTTAACCCTTGCTTACGAGCCGCCGTCCTCCAGCCACTCGTACCCGCGGTCCTCGAGCTCGTGCGCCAGCTCCTTGCCGCCCTCCTCCACGATCTCGCCGTCGATCATGACGTGGACGTAATCGGGTTCGACGTAGTCGAGGATGCGCTGGTAGTGGGTGATCATCAGGAAGCCGATGTCCTCGCCGCGCAGCGTGTTGATGCCGTCCGCCACGGTCTTCAGGGCGTCGATGTCCAGGCCCGAGTCCACCTCGTCGAGCACGGCGATGGACGGCTCCAGCACGGCCATCTGCAGGATCTCGGTCCGCTTCTTCTCGCCGCCGGAGAACCCGTCGTTCAGGTATCGCTCCGCGAACGCCTCGTCGATGTCGAGGAGGTCCATCGCCCGGGCCAGCCGGTCCTGGAACTCGTCGATGGCGACCTCCTGGTCCTCCGGCAGCCGGGCGTTGAGCGCGGTCCGCAGGAAGTTCGAGACCGTGACACCTGGGATCTCGCTGGGGTACTGGAACGCGAGGAACAGGCCGGCGCGGGAGCGCTCGTCCGGCTCCATCTGCAGGATGTCCTCCCCGTCGAGCAGCGCCTCGCCGCCGACGATGTCGTAGTCCGGGTGGCCCATGAGGGCGTGGGCGAGCGTCGACTTGCCCGAGCCGTTCGGCCCCATCAGGGCGTGGACCTCGCCCTCCTCGACGGTGAGGCTGACACCGTCGACGATGCGGTCGCCGTCGATGTCCACCTCGAGGTCGCGGAGGTCGAGCGTCGTCATAGCATATCACCGATGTCGGCGAGCGCGCGCCGCGCGAGGAGCACGCACTTCACCCGTGGCGGGGCGATCTCATCTTTTTCAATCCCCACGAGCCGGAAGACGTCCTCCTCCGGGATGTCGGCGAGCGCGTCCACTGGCTCACCGATCATCTCGTCGGTGAGCAGCGAGGCGGCGGCGGTGCTGAGGGCGCAGCCCGCGCCGTCGAACCGGAGCTCCGTCACCCTGCCCCCGTCCACGGCCGCGGTGAACGTGAAGTCGTCGCCGCAGTGCGGGTTGGACGCCGCCACGGTCGCGTCGGGGTCGTCAACGGTGCCGGTGTGCCGCGGCTCCCTGTAGTGCTCCAGGATCTTGCCCTCGTACAGCTGCCGGTTCATCCGAACACCTCCAACTGCCGAGCAGCAGTTGGCAATGCTGGACCGGCTCCGCCGGTCTCCGCTCCGCGGATACGAGTCATCCGAACACCTCGGCCGCCTCCTGGACCGCGTCTTCCAGCCGGTCCAGCTCCTCCTCCGTGGTGTACAGGTAGACCGAGGCGCGGGTGGTCGCCGCCACGTCCAGCCGGTCCGCGAGGGGCTGGGCGCAGTGGTGGCCGCCGCGCACCGCGATGCCGCGCTGGTTGAGGAAGGAGGACAGGTCGTGCGGGTGGGCGCCGTCCACGGTGAACGAGACGAGGCCGGACCGCTCCGGCGGGCCGTACACGGTGACGCCGTCGAGCCCGGCGAGGCGGTCGTGCATCTCCTCCGCCAGCGCCTCGCTGTGCGCCGCCACGTCATCCATCCCGGCATCCTCGAGGTAGTCGACCGCGGCGGCGAGCCCGGCCGCACCGGCGATGTTGGGAGTGCCGGCCTCGAACTTCCACGGCAGGTCGTTCCACGTCGCATCCTGTTCCGAGACGCGCGTTATCATGTCGCCGCCGCGGAGGAACGGCGGCATCTCCTCCAGCAGCTCGCCCCGGCCGTACAGCACCCCGATGCCGGTCGGGCCGCACATCTTGTGCCCGGAGAACGCGAGGAAGTCCGCATCGATGTCGGTCACGTCGACCGGGCGGTGCGGCACTGACTGGGCGCCGTCCACGATTATCTTCGCGCCGTGGTCGTGCGCGGCATCTGCAAGCTCCTGGACCGGGTTCACGGTGCCGAGGACGTTGGATGCGTGGACCGCGCCGACGAGGGCTGTATCATCGGATAGCTTGCGGTGGAAGTCGTCCATGTCGAGGGTGCCGTCCGCCCGGATGTCGACGTACCGCAGGTCGGCACCGGTGCGCTGCGCGACGTGCTGGAGCGGGACGATCATGCTGTGGTGCTCCATCCCGGTCAGCAGTATGTCGTCCCCGCGCTCCACCTCCTCCATCGCGTAGGAGCAGGCGGCCAGGTTGAGGGCCTCGGTCGTGTTCTTCGTGAAGACGACCTCGTCCCAGTCCGCCCCGATGAAGTCCGCCACCGTGACGTGGGCGTCGTCGTACAGCTCCGTGGCCTCCGTCCCGAGCTGGTGGACGCAGCGGTGCACGTTCGCGTTGTGCTCCCGGTAGAACCGCGAGACTGCGCCGATGACCGACCGCGGGGTGAGCGATGTCGCCGCGCTGTCGAGGTACGCCAGCGGGTGGCCGTTCACGGTGCGGTCGAGTGCGGGGAAGTCGTCGCGGAGCGCCGCCGGGTCCATGCCGGATAACGCTGTTATAAGCTTTAAAACTGTCGCAGCGTCCCGGCGCCGTCCGGACCGGCGACCGGCCGGTCAGAACTGGTCCTCGACCGAGCCGTGCGCGCCGGACAGGCCCTCGGGCTCGTCCTCGTCGACGAGCTCAGGCTCCTCGTCATCCTCGTCCGCGTCACCCGCCCCGTCGTCAGCGGGGCGGTCGGCGGACTCCTCGTGCTCCGCCTCGTCGTCCGACCCCTCCTCGTCCGCCAGCGGCTCGCCGGCCGGCGCATCGGGGTCGATCGGTTCCTCGGCGCCGTGCGGCTCCGGGTCCTCCATCGCCCCGGCAGGCTCTGCGGCGCCGGCATCGGCGACCTCGTCAGTCTCGCCGGTCTCTTCGCCGGCGTCCGCACCGGCCGCGGTGTCGGCCTCACCGAGCCTGTCGACGACCTCGCCGAACGCGAACTTGCGGCCGACGGAATCGATCTCGATCTCCACCCGCTCCCCGACCTCGGTGTCGGGGACGAACACGACGAAGTTATCGACACGCGCGATACCGTCCCCCTTCGATCCAAGATCCTCGATCTCGACTTCATACGTTTCGCCTTCCGCAACGGGCTTTTCATCGTCGTCCTCACGGTCGTCAAATGCCATCGTGAACCACCTGTACGTGTCACCGGGTGGCGCGACGAAGCTTTAAAAGCTGGCGGTCGGCGGCACGCTGATAAACCTGGAGTCCTGACCCTGTGGCATGCCACCGCAGGAGCAGTGCCCGTTCTGCCAGCTGCTCGACAACCCCGGGCAGACGTTCGACGTGCACGAGTCGGACAGCTTCAAGGCGTGGCTGGACATCAACCCGCGGGCGCGCGGCCACACCATGATCGTGCCGAGGGAGCACGTGGGCGGGATGGAGGATATCGACGGCGGGGAGCTGTTCGACGTGGTGCAGGCGGTGGCGGCGAAGGCGCGGACCGCGCTCGGCGCCGACGGCGTCTCCATCGCCATCAACGACGGGGAGGCGGCGGGGCAGCGCCTCGACCACTTCTACGTGCAGGTGTTCCCGCGGTACGCCGGCGAGGAGAACGAGGGAGCACCGGCGGGAGCGGTGTTCCAGCCGATGGAGGAGGTGGACGAGGCGCAGCTGGAGGAGTGGAGCAGCGCGATGCACGACGCGGAGGTGGGCGGCGCGGAGTCCATCGAGGGCGTGGCGAAGCAGCGGTTCGACGAGAGGCGGGAGGGCCGTGACCGGGACGGCGCGGACGAGGAGGAAGAGGAGGGGGACACTGGCAGGGACGGCGCGGAGGACTCCTCGTGGGACGAGGACGAGGGCTACTCGTACGGCGAGGGCGCGGAGTTCAAATAACCTCTTTAAATCTTCCACCGCATGACCGGGTATGCCGCTCGATTTCCAGCGGATGGAGGAGCGCATCCGCGAGTTCTGGGAGGACGAGGACGTGGTCGAACGGGTGCGGGAGAGCACGGAGGGCAACGAACCGTTCTTCATGATCGACGGCCCGCCGTACCTGACCGGGCCGCCGCACATGGGCCAGTTCCAGAACAAGGTGACGAAGGACGTGATGCTCCGGTTCAAGCAGATGCAGGGCTTCGACGTCCACGACCAGGCCGGGTTCGACACGCACGGCCTCCCGAACGAGGTGAAGACCGAAGAGAAGCTCGGTATCGAGAACAAGAACGACATCGGCACGGAGATAACGGTAACGGAGTTCATCGAGGCGTGCAAGGACCGCGCCGTCAAGGCGCAGGACGTGTGGCGGGACGTGATGTGGCGGCTCGCGGTGTGGCAGGACTTCGAGGACCCGTACCTGACGTACGACCCGGACTACATCGAATCCGAGTGGTGGTTCATCGAGGAGGCAAGCGAGCGCGGCATGTTATACGATGCGGAGAAACCGATCTACTGGTGCGGCCGGTGCCAGACCTCGCTGGCGGGGTACGAAGTAACCGATGAATACCGCGAGGTGACGGACGACGCGATCTACGTCAAGTTCCCGGTCCGCGGCACCGACCAAGAGTACTTCCTGGCGTGGACGACCACGCCGTGGACCGTGCCCGGGAACATGGCCATCCTCGTCAACCCGGACTACGAGTACGCGAGGGTGGAGGTGCCCGAGGAGGGCACGCTTATCATGGCGGAGCAGCTTGTCGAAGAGGTGATGCAGACCGCAGGCTACGAGGGGGACGAGTGGGTGGTGACGGAGACCGTGGCCGGCGACGAGCTCACCGGGATGGAGTACCTGCACCCGCTGGTGGAGGAGGTGCCG
>JAXINY010000044.1:0-5766 GCA_034190525.1 Asbonarchaeaceae archaeon (SeqCode)
GTGGACCGGGAGGCCGGCCTGTTCGAGTTCCCGGAGCTCGGTAAACTACGGTAGCAGTTCATCTCGATCGAAGAAAATCTGCGATTTTCCAGAGCTCGGTAAACTGCGGTAGCGTCGAAAGTTCCCAAACAAATTTAAAGGTAGCTACTGTCCTATCGTATCAATAATGAGCGTTCGGAACGGGCACGGGCGCGCGGCGGAGTACCGGACCGGTACCGGCGGGGGCGACGACGTGCCGGACGAGATCGGCCTGGTCACCTACGGCGCAGCCGCTATCAGCGGCGCCACGGCCGCAGGATTCGCGGCGCAGGGCGACTACGACATGGCAGCCTACGCCGGCGGTATCGCAGCGGCCAACGCCGCGCTCGGGAAGACCATCCGGGACGACTCGATAGCGCGCGGTGCCCGGAACGTTGTCAGCCACTTCTTCGACGACTAGACACCGACAGCGGGTCAGTGAAGGATGTTCCCCTCTTCCTCGGGGTCGTAGAAGTCGTCCTCCCCATCATCCTGCTCCAGCTCCTGCAGCTGCTCCTCGGTCGCCTCCTGCTTGAGCTGCTGGAACCGCTCGGTGCTGGGGGCGGGACCGTCGTCGCTCCCGTCGGCACCGGTGCCGCCGACATCCGCCTGCCGCGGGACCGTGCCCGCGTCCTGCGATGTCTCCGGCCGGGACCCCTGCGCGGCTGTCTGCGACGGCTGCGCGGCCGTCCCGGAGGCCTGTGCGGATTCCTCCTCGCCCTCCTGCCGGTCCGCGGGAGGGTTTCCCTCCCCGGCGCCGCCCGCCGACGCAGCATCCTGTCCACCGGATGCGTCGCCGGGGTCGATACCGGCCTGCCGCTTCAGCGCCTCGGCACCGCTCCCACCGGTATCCTGCCCGGTCTCCGCGCCGTCGTCGGGATCGCCCAGCTTGGACTTGATGAGCTCGGCGGCGTCGCTCTCCTCGGACATGTACCACGCATACCGCCGCTGGTTTAAAACGGTCATCCCAGGACGGGGAGAACCGCGGAGAGGGCGGCGGTCCCGGACTGGAGGCCGTAGTAGGCGATGATGCCGAGCGCGGTCTCGTAGGTGAGGAACCCGAGGAAGGAGTAGACGAGGAACGTACGGGGGTTCAGCCGTGCGAGGCCGGCGGGGATGGCGGCCCACGCCCCGATCCAGGGGATGAGCCGGAGGAGGTACATGCTGAGCCGGCCGTGCTCGACGATGAGCCAGTCCACGGCCCGCCAGGTCACGGAGTCGCGCTCGGTGAACAGCCGGTCGCCGGCGACCCAGGCGAGCAGGAACACGAGGAAGTTGGCGGCGGTGATGGCAGCGGCACCGATGACGACCGTCACCGCGACGTCGAGCGGTGAGGCCGCGGTCTCGATGATGTACAGCGGGGTGACGGACTCGGCGGGGACGAGGAGGAACAGGAGCAGCCCCTTCAGTGCGGAGGCGCCGATGTACGCCCAGATGCCGTAGGTGGCGATGGCCGCCTCGAGGACGCCGTACGCCTGGCCGGCCACCCCGCTGAGCGGGGTCTCCTGGAGGATCGCGGCGACGTCCAGCACCGCGGTTCCCTGCAGGTACCCGACCGGCAGCCCCGCGGCGATCCCGGCGAGCAGCGGGGCGACCCGTGCTCGGAGCGACGACATACCACACGGTCTGGGCGGAGGCGGCATAAATAGCTGGCGGCGGTCGATTCCGGCGCCCGGCGGCATCGAAAGCCTTAAATAGGTACCTGGCGAAGGTATTTCCAGACGCAGGAGGAATCTCACAATGGTGCAAGTCCCTGACGATATCGAGAACGACGACCTGGCGTTTCCGCATTCCCGCATCGTAAACATGGTCCGGGCCGAGACGAAGGACGGGCAGTACGTCCGGAAGTCGGTGTACCACGGCCTGAACCTGCTGCTCGGGAACATCGCGGAGGACATCATCGACAACCTTGTGGAGACGGACGCGGCGTACATCGAGAAGCACGACCTTGACCGCGCCGCGCGGAAGTACGAGAACATCGAGGAGGTCATGGAGGAGAAGGAGCGCATCATCAAGCACCTCCGCGCGCTGCAGGAGGACGTGAACAAGCTGGCCCGGGACATCGAGCGCGCCGGCATGGACTGAGGATGGACTGGACACGGGTCGGGAACGGGGAGTGGCAGCTCGCCGACCCTGACTTCGACGGCACCGCAGCGCTGCAGGAGACGAACCAGGGGTACGTCGCCGCCATCTCGGTGACGGAGACGCAGTTCGACATGGAGCTGCTGGACGAGCGCGAGTTCTTCGAGACCCGTGACGCCGCACTCGAGTTCCTGCAGGAGAAGATGGCGCAGGACTCGTACTGATTCTACCCGAGGAAGAAGTCGACGATCTCCTGCCCGGTGGACCGGTCCTTGCTATAGAACTCTGTGTATCCGCACTCGACGCAGGTCACGGTATCGAACCTGTTCGTCTCGAGCTCGAACAGGGAGGAGAGCAGGCCGCCGGCCATGCGGGCGGACCCGGACTCGGTCTCGGCCGCACCGCACTTCGGGCAGGCGGCATCGTCGTCCTTCATACTTCCCTAGTTGCGGCGTGCGGTACTTAAACGTCACGCTCCGCCGCACGCCGCCGCAGCTCGGTGGAGGAGGAAACCGTACCGGTGTAGGCGGGCATCCGCCGCACCGCGACGTCGGGGAAGCCGTGGTCCGCCAGCGCCCACGCGAGCTCCTCCTCGTCGCGGCCCTGGTCGTGCCCGAGCGTGATGATGTCGGGATCGACCTGCTCGACGGTGTCGAAGATGCTGTCCTCGGAGCCAAGCACCGCAGTATCGACCACCTCGAGTGCGGCGACGACGGCGCGGCGGGCGTCCTCGGGCATCACCGGCTCCTTCCCCTCGCCGCGCTTCCGGCTGTCGCGGGCGATGACGACGTGCAGATCGTCGCCGAGCGCCGCGGACTCTTCCAGGTAGTGGACGTGGCCGGGGTGCAGCAGGTCGAACGTGCCCTGCGCCATGACGCGGGTCATGGGGGATGGAGGGCAGGGAGGCTTCAAAAATCGGAGGGGTCGCGGCGACCACAGCAATAAAAAATTGTCGCCACCGGGACAAAGCAACTATGGATGACGAGCTGGATGTTGATTTCCGGCCGGTGCGGCACGCGCTGCAGGACGGTGCGCACGGGACGACTGTCAGCCAGGCGATGGAGGACGCGATGGCGGCGGACAGCGGCGTAGTCCGCTACCAGCTCCTGTCGCGGGAGGATACGGACCGCGCGGAGCGCGTCGGCACGACGGTGGAGCAGCTGTCGGGCCGCGACCCGTGCTGCATCTACGCCACGCAGACATACGAGACCGGGGACGACGGGCTGGTGTTCGTGAAGTTCCGTGTCACCCCGGACCGGACGGAGGCCTACGTCGCGGACCGCTTCGACGGTGACGGTGCGGCGTACCAGTAGCGTGGCGGCCCCCGGCACCGATTTAAAACATTTCGTGCTTTCTATCTGGTAACAAATGACCGTGCACGAGCGATGGATGGAGCTGTACGAGGCCGCGCAGGAACGGTCCCCGATGGCGGTGAACGACGCGTTCCGGGCGGTGACCGGGGATATCCAGGAGTCGATGAGTGCGATGTATGACGGGGCGGAGGCCCACGTCACCCCGCAGATGACGGCCACCACGTTCGCCGGCCCGGCCGTCGACCGGACCAGGGAGCATAGCTGGCCGTACCGGGTCGCGGTCGGCGGCGAGAGCGGCGGCCGGGCGGACCTCGAGCTCACCGTCCGGGACACTGTCAGCACACTCGATATCCGCGGCGACGAGCGCGGCATCCGCATCACTGAGCGGGACGAACCGGTGTACGGCCGTCGCCTGATGCTGACCCACGACGGCGGCGACCCGGATGTCTACACCGCGGCCGTCGCAGCCGTCCACCCCTACCTCCGGGACGCGGTCCCGGAGCGGCATCTCCGCCGCTCGGACGAGCAGGGCCTGACCGGTGTCTCCTACACCTTCAGCCGCCACGACGTCGACGATATACTGGACTAGCGCCTCCGATACGGTGTGTGATACGATGCTGACACGACTCCAACTCCCGCAGTCGGTCGAAGCGGCGGCGCGCCGCGGCGACTACGATGCCGGCCCGGTGAACTACGTCGAGGACCCGGGTGCGGCGCGGAGCGAGCCGAACCCGACGGTGCAGCGCGACTTCCTCGCGGTCACGGACGACGCGTACGGCGTGGTCCGGGCGCTCCACCCGAAGCGGCCGCACGGCCAGGTGCAGCTGGACGTCAGGGTGCGGGCGGACGGCCACGTCGATGTCACCCACGACCCGGAGGGCTACTGGGCGGAGCTGGTGGACGCGGTCCAGACCGGCGAGCGGGAGCACGACCCGGAGCTGGCGGAGCGGTTCCTCGAGGACCTGGACGACGAGATCCGGGACCGGACCCCGGCCGGCATCATCCAGGAGACCGGCGACGGCTACCGGTACCACATCGACGGCGAGTAGCACCGGCGGTTCAGAAGAACGCCTCCATCTCCTGCCACGGCGCCTGCGTCACGGTGAACTCCTCCTCGGGCGGGAACACCTTCCGGTAGTTGCCCCACGTGTACCGCTCGTCCATGTACACCACCACGCCGCGGTCATCCTTCGACCGAATGCACCGGCCGGCGGCCTGCATCGCCCGGTTCATCGCGGGGTAGGCGTACCCGTAGTCCCAGCCCCGGTCGAACTTGTGGTCGTAGAAGTCGATGAGCGCCTTGGTCTCCAGGTCCGGCCGCTCCAGCGGGAGGCCGACCACGAACACGGCGTTCATCAGCTTCCCGGGGTAGTCCACGCCCTCGCCGAACGACCCGCCGATCACGCCGAGCATCGCGCCGCCCTCCTCCTTCACGTCCACCAGGTCCTGCATCATCGCCTGCTTCTCCTGCTTGTCCATCCCGCGCTCCTCGCGGAACGCCTCGCGGTCCAGCTCCAGGAGGTCGCACACCCTGTCGCGGAGCTTGTAGGACGGGAAGAACACGCCGATGTTCCCGGGAACGTGCTCCGCGGATTTCTGGATGTACCAGGCGATCTTCTGGAACTCGTCCTCGTCCCTGTCCTTGTACCGGGTCGTCACCCTGTCGACGATGAGGTTCTTCTTGTTCTCGCTGGGGAACGCGCTCCGGTACGTCTCCTCCCGCGTCGCAGACGGGTCGAGGCCGCACAGGTCGGTGTACATGTCGACCGGGGTCAGGGTGCCGGACATGAGGATGCTCGCGTGCGCGTCGTTCAGCACCTCGCTGGTGGAGACCTGCGGGTCGAGGCAGGAGTACTCGAGCTGGAGGTACTGGTTGCCCGCCCGGGAGGTCTTGCGGCGGAGGATGCGCGCGTACCCGTTGGACGGGCCGTCCCAGTCCTCGAGGAACTCGGCGATGCCGCCGCAGTAGCTCTTCTCACGCTCCTCCCGGACCTCGTCGGCGATACCCTCCAGCTCGACGATGAGTTCCTGGTAGTCCATCAAGGTCTCCACCCGGTCCTTCAGCACGTCCTTCTCGATGTGGACCTCGCGCTCGCTGCCGAGCTCCTGCTTCCCGATGCGCTCCAGCTCCCGGCGCAGCCGCTCGAGGGTCTCCTCCATCTCGTAGAACCCGAACTTCTTCACCTCGCTCAGCGCCTTGTCGATCTGCGGCATGGAGAACCGGGAGGACCTGAGGCTGCGGACCCTGTCAGGCAGGTTGTGGGCCTCGTCGACGATGACGATGCAGTCCTCAAGGACGCGGCCCATCCGGGAGAACAGGGAGTCGCGGACGCCGTCGTGGAACAGGTGGAAG
>JAXINY010000117.1:0-2299 GCA_034190525.1 Asbonarchaeaceae archaeon (SeqCode)
GGACTACCCGCTGCAGTCCGTCGAGGGGTTCCTCCGACAGATCATCGGGTGGCGCGAGTTCGTCCGCGGCATCTACGAGCTGGAGGGCGAGGCGGAGCGGGACAGCAACCACTTCGGCTGCGACCGTGATCTGCCGGACGCGTTCTACACCGCCGACACCGGCCTCCCGCCGGTGGACGCCGCCATCGACCGCGTCATGGAGCACGCGTACACCCACCACATCGAGCGGCTGATGGTGCTCGGGAACACCATGCTCCTGCTGGAGATCGACCCGGACGACGTGTACCAATGGTTCATGGAGCTGTTCATCGACGCGTACGACTGGGTGATGGTGCCGAACGTGTACGGCATGGCGGAGTACGCCGACGGCGGCCTGTTCGCGTCGAAGCCGTACATCTCCTCCAGCAACTATATCCAGGAGATGAGCCACTACCCGGGTGGCGAGTGGGAAGCGGTGTGGGACGGGCTGTACTGGCGGTTCATCGACGAGCACCGCGACGCCATCGCGGAGAACCCGCGGATGGCGGTGATGGCGTCGCAGCTCGACCGGATGGACGACGAGACGCTGCAGCAGCACCGGGAGAACGCGGAGGACTATATCTCGGAGCTGTTCGACGGGTAGACCGATGCCAGCGCGGCCGCCAGCTCGTCCCTGTCCCGGGAGAACATGAGGTGGCTGCCGCAGCTGCAGTCCGACGCCCCGAACCCGTCAACCGGCTCGCCCGGCAGTTCCTGCGCGATGTCGCATTCCCTGTCCTCGCCCTCCAGCGTGAACACGTCGACGATGGCGGCCTCGGGATGTGCGAGCAGGTGGTCGATGTGCCAGTGCCGTGTCTCGTTGTCGCCCGCCGCGGTGCGGCGGTGCCGGTCGACGCGTGCGAACCCGCCGGGCCCGAACGCGGAGCCGGTGTAGCCGTAGAAGCCGTGGTCGAACTCCAGCTCGCCGAGCGCACCGACCGTGATGGCTGCGTCCGCCGCCAGCCGGATGAGAAGCGTGTACGTGCCGTTCATCCCTGCGTCTTCGCAACGAGCGTCCCGCCCTCCTCGGCGTCCAGCAGCTGCTGGGCGAAGTCGGTCTGGCTGTCGAGCGATATCTTGCCGCCGCGGCCGACCGTCGCGGAGAACAGGAAGTCGTTCCCGCTGTAGAACCCGAGGTCGCGGCCGCTGTACCGCTCGTCCACCACGACCGTCACCTGGTCGTCGGCCTCCTCGAGCATGTAGTTGATCTCCTCCTCACCGCTTCCTGTCGACTCCTCCCGCGGCTCGACGGTGATGTTGATGCCGAGGTCGTCCTCGATGCGGTCGATGTTCTCGCCGCCCTGCCCGATAAGCCCTGCGATATCGCCCTCGTCCACGTACAGGGTGATGTGGTCCTCGGACTCGAACTCGACCTCGGGGTCGTCAACGTGCTTGCCGAGCTCGTGCTCGAGCTGGCGCGCCGCGAACTCGGCCATCGCCGAGCCCTGGTCCCGGCCCTGAACCGGGATGACAACGGTCTCCTCGCCATACGTGTAGATCTCGTACTCCGCCTGGTCGGTCTCGAAGTCCTTCACCTGGATGACCGGTCGTGCGAGGTCGGCCTCGGTCATCCCGGTCGGCACCTTGACGGTGAGCTCGAGCTTGTACACCTTCGCGATCTCGGCGTGCTCGATGAACACGACGGTGTCGACGACCTGCGGGATGACCCCGAGCTCCACGCGGCCGATGAGTCGCTGGATGGAGTCGAGCGCATCCGAGGCGTGCACCACGCCCATCATCCCGACGCCGGCGAGCCGCATGTCGCTGAACACTTCGAAGTCGTCGGTCTTCCGGACCTCGTCGTACACCGTGTAGTCCGGCCGCACCAGGAGCAGCAGGTCGCCGGTGTTCTCCATCTCTCCCTCCAGCTTGCTGTACTGCGTGATCTCCGGGCCGACCTGGAGGTCGCGCGGGTGCTCCATCGTCTTCACGACCTTGCCCTCCTGCTCGTACTGCTCGGCGAGCGCCTGGGCGAACGTGGACTTGCCGTGGCCCGGCGCACCGGACACGAGGATGCCCTCGGCCTCCTCGGTGAGCCGCTCCCGCAGCTTCTCCGACAGGTCGTAGTCGTCGAGGTCGACCTTGGCGATGGGGCGGACCGCGGTGACCTCGCGCGCCTCGGAGAACGGCGGCTGGGTCATGGCGATGCGGAGGTCGCCGATCTGGACGACGGTCGCCCCTTCCATGTCCATCTCCAGCAGGCCCTCGTCCGACGTCTCGGCGGTCTCGATGGTCTCCTTCATGATCTGCTGCAGGTCCTGCTTGGACAGTTCCTCCCCGC
>JAXINY010000117.1:2309-5624 GCA_034190525.1 Asbonarchaeaceae archaeon (SeqCode)
CGTACGTGAGCTCCCCGGGCTCGCCGCGCTTCGCCTTCGGGACGTCACCCTGCTTCAGGTGGACGGACATCACGTCGTCGTCGAAGTAGTCCCGGATGGAGAACTGGACATCGTGCTCCTTGTCGAAGAACTTGACGTCGAGGCCCTTGGCCTGCGCGACCTGGTACTGGACGTAGTCCGCGGTGTACAGGGTCGCGTCGTGCTCCTCGGCGACGTCGCGGATGAGGGCGTCGATGCGGCCCTCCTCCGCCATCTCGATCTCCTCCTCGCTGGCGCGGCGGCCGATGTAGGACACGTCGATGTCCTGCGACGCGGCGTACTCCTGCAGCGTCTGCAGCTCCTCGATACCGGCGTGCCCGATCTCGCGGCCGCTGTTCGCCTGGCTCTCGAGCTCGTCCATCACCAGCTCCGGGACGAGGATCTCCACGCCCTGGAGCTTGTTCATCTCGACGAGTTCGGTGAGCTTCCCGTCCACGATGATGGACGTGTCGGGGACGATCGTCTCTGTCATGTATGGAAGGAGAGGGGCAAAGCTTTAATTACCCACGAGTCTGGTCGCCGGTCAGCGGGTCGACATCCAGGTGGTAGGCGCTGGCGGCCACGCGGTCCGTGAGGGCCGCCACATCGTCATCCTGAAGGAGGTCGGGCTGGTAGATGACGAGGGCGGACGCGTCCGGGTCGACGGGTCTCCCGAGCTCGCCGGACAGCCAGCCACGCACGTTCTCGTACCGCTCAAGCGGGTGGTAGATGCGCAGCCGGTACCGCTCCCTGTCCCTGCCGCGTCCGAACAGCGTGCCCGTGCCGGGGACCGGTCGCGGGCGTGACGACCGGACGCTGAATGAGCTGCCGGCGTCCCTTCCCCGTGCGTCGAGATAGTCGACGGACCACCGGTCCGACGAGGACAGTTCGTGCGCCAGCACGGGGTAGTTGTCGGCGGCGGGCCGGTGGCCGGCGACGACGCCGAGCCGCTTCCCGTCGTCGACCAGGGCGAACCGTTCATCACCGAGCCCGGCGACATCCCTGTCGAGGTAGGTCCGCACGTCGAACCCGTCGCTCCCGCTGCCGTGGTGGACCTCCCGGACCTCGACACCGGCGTACGATGACATGCTGGCCATGCCGCCCGCAGCGGGGCACCAACGCTTTTACCAGTTCCGCCGCCGCGGCCACGCTTTTTAAATCCCGCTGTGGAGGTGGTCTCCATGCGCTACCGCGACAACCTGCCGCTGGTGTCGGCGAACCTGCTGCGCATCATCTACATGGTCGGCTCGGCCGTGGTGCTGCAGCTGTACCTGAAGGAGCTCGGCGCGTCGCCGTTCACCATCGCACTGCTGGAGGTCATCTTCTGGGCGGGGATGCTGCTGTTCGCACCGCTGTGGGGTGCGGTGTCGGACGCGTCCGGCCGCCGGAAACTGTTCCTCGCGCTCAGCACCGGGCTCGCAGCCATCGTCCTCCCGGTGTACGCGTTCACCGGGACGGTGTCGGCGGTGCTGGGGACGCGGTTCCTGTTCGCGGTGGTGACCGTCGGGTTCCCGCCGGTCGCACTCGCGGCGATGTCGGCCGCGGCCGACGAGACGCGGCGCGGCCGGACGCTGGCGCCGTACCACACCTCGCGTGCTATCGGGTTCCTCATCGGGTGGGGCGGCATCGGCATCGTGCTCGACGCGGCCGGCTTCCAGTACACGTTCTACGTCCTGGGAGCGATAGCGGTGGCGAGCTTCGGCGTCACCCTGTTCATCCGCGGTATCGACACGCCGGAACCGGTGACGCTCCGGGAGGTGTGGCAGAAGGCGCGGCAGCGGTGGATCCCCTCGCGGCACGACGCGTCCCTCACCGAGAGCGGGCTGCAGTACCTGTTCGCCGGCATCTTCCTCAGGAAGGTCGGGTTCATCGGACTGTTCTCGCTCATCGCCGTCTACGCGGTCGACACGCTCGGGCACAGCGCATCGCTGCTCGGTATCGTGCTGGCGTTGAACCCGCTGACGCAGCTGCTGTTCATCGACCTGTTCGGGACGATGGCCGACCGGCACGGCCGCCGCAGGGTGCTCCTTGCCGGGTTCCTGGCGAGCGTGCCCATCCCGTTCATGCTCATCTGGGCGGCGAACCCGTACGTGTTCGGCGCCGCGTACGCGCTGCTCGGGTTCGGGTTCGCGGCCATCGCGCAGGGCTCCACAGCGTTCATCGGGGACGTGGCACCGGCGGGGCGGCAGGGCGAGCTCATGGGGTTCCGGAAATCGTCGCAGGGGCTGGCCGGTGTCGTCGGACCGCTGCTCGCCGGAAGCCTTGCCACGGTGTACAGCTTCACGGTGATGCTCGCAGTGATGGGGGTCATCACGTCCCTCGGGTTCCTCGCCGTGTGGCTGGGCGCCGACGAGACGCTGGACGAGGTGGAGCCGCACGTGTCGCTGCGGCAGGACGTGTACGACACGTTCTCATTCCTGCACCGGTAGGAACGCGTCCGGGTCGAAGTGGCCGGGCGGGAGGTACCGCTTGACGACGTCGTCCACGACCTCGAGCGTGGTGTAGTCGAGGATGACGTGCTCGAACTTCTCCCGGAGGTCCTGGATGACGTCCTGCCGCTGCTCTCGCGTGTCGGTCTCCACGCGCACCATCACGTCCCACTCGCCGAACGTCTTCATCAGCAGGGTGATGTTCGGGTGCGCGGTGCAGTAATCGACAAGATCGTCAATCTCGTCCACGTCCCGGTTGGTGACGCTGGCGAAGAGCATGGTGCCGAGGACGTCCAGCTCCGGCAGGCCCAGCACCGGCCGGTACCCCTTGACGAGCGCGCGGTCCTCGAGCCGGTTGATGCGGTCGATGACGGTCTTGGCGGTCACGTCCAGCTGCTCGCCCATCCGGACCGACGGCTGCGTCGGGTCGTCGAACAGCACCTCGCACGTCTCGGCCTCCGCCGTCGACAGGTCGAACACGTCGCGGTCGCCGCCGATGATGGTGTCCCGCGCCCCGTAGCCGGACGCGCCGGGGGAGAGATAGGTGCGCTCCATGTCGTGGATGACCACGGTGGTGAGGATGGTGTAGGTGCGGAGCTGCTCCGGGTGCTGGGACACGAGCTCCTTGAACTGCTTGTTGAAGTAGGAGGCGTTCGGCGCGAGGAAGAACACGAGGAGGTCCCAGCCCCCGGCCAGCCGGCTCACCCATGCCACCATCTCGTGCCCCCGGAACAGCGCGGTCAGCTCGTCCATCCGCTCCTGCGAGAACGTGTTGACCCGGAACAGCGCCGTGTACCCGCTGTACCCGAACTTGGTGTAGTCGAACAGCGGGTAGTAGTCACGGATGATGCCGTCCTCCTCCATCCGG
>JAXINY010000067.1:0-5331 GCA_034190525.1 Asbonarchaeaceae archaeon (SeqCode)
TGCACAACCACTCCGGCATCTCCAAGACCTGCAACTTCCCGAACGACGCGACCCGCGAGGACGTGAAGGAGGCGTACATGCGCGCCTACGACCAGGGCATCAAGGGCCTCACCGTGTACCGCGACGGGACGCGCGACGTCCAGGTCATGACCACGCGCGAGGACAACAGCCTCGAGGACCTGGACAAGGCCGACATGCTTGCCACCCTCGTGGACGAGTTCGGCGGCACCGAGGAGCTGCTGACCTCGAAGGAGTTCCGCGAGGCCGCCGGCCTGAAGGAGGAAGCCGGCCTGCTCGTGAAGCAGAACGGCGACGGCTACGAGACGCAGACCATCGAACCCGATGCGGACCCTGCGGAGAGCGGTGAGCAGGTCGCCCGCGGCCAGCCGCGGGAGCGGCCGGAGATCATCTCCGGGACGACCCAGAAGATCGACACCGGGTACGGCGGCATGTTCGTCACCATCAACGAGGACGAGAACGGCATCTTCGAGGTGTTCCCCAAGCTCGGGAAGTCCGGCGGCTACACCCAGAGCTACATGGACGCCATCGGCCGCCTCATCTCGAACGCGCTCCGCGCCGGCGTCGACGAGGAGGTCATCATCGAACAGCTCGAGGGCATCCGCAGCCCCCGCGTCGCGTGGGACGACGGCGAGCAGATCCTGTCCGTCCCGGACGGCATCGCGAAGGCGATGAAGCGGTACCTGGAAGGTGACGCGCGGCAGGCGCAGACCAGCGTCGCGACGTTCGCCGACGGCGAGGGTGCAGAGGACGACCGTCCCGACACGCAGGCACTGGTCGAGCAGGGCATGAACCCGGAGTGCCCCGAGTGCGGCGGCATCCTGCAGCTGCAGGAAGGCTGCAAGAAGTGTCCCGAGTGCGGCTGGAGCGAGTGCTGACGCTCGCTCCCGCCGTTCCCCTTCTTTTTATTTCTCCATCGACCTCTCCCCTCCATGCGTAACAGGTCTGTCCGGCTCATCGCCGCCGCCCTGGCACTCGCGTTCGTCGCGGCGCTGCCGTCCTTCCTCCGGCACGCCCGCTTCTTCCTGTCCGGCAGCGTGGACCGGCTGCTCATCACGGGGAACTGGGTGCTGGTCGCGGTGAACGTCGCGTTCTTCCTCGGGTTCCTCGCGTTCCTGCACTACCGGCGGTCGCTGGACTGGACGAGCGTCGGCGGGTACAGCGTCTATTCCGCCTTCATCGTCTCCCTGTTCATCGAGATGTACGGCCTGCCGCTCACCATCTTCCTCGGGAGCGGGCTGGTGAGCGCGCCGGCGGAGGCGCCGGCGTACCTGTTCGGGGTCGAGGTCCTCGACACCACCATCGGCCTCACGGCGTGGTACCTCGTCGGCCTCGGCATCACCGGCCTCGGGATGCTGCTGGTCGCCGCGGGCTGGTACCAGGTGTACCGGAGCGACGGCCTGGTGACGGACGGGCTGTACCGGTACAGCAGGAACCCGCAGTACGTCGGCATCATCCTGATCGCGCTGGGCTGGGTCATCGGCTGGCCGACCGTGCTCACACTCGCGCTGTTCCCGCTCGTGGTGTACGCGTACTACCGGCTGGCGCGGACGGAGTCCGCCGAGATGCTGGAGGAGCACGGGGACGCGTACGCGGCGTACAGGGACCGGGTGCCGTTGCTGATTTAAGCGGGGCGGTCGCACGTATCCACATGACCTTCCGCCTCGGCGCCCACGTCTCCATCGCCGACGGCTTCGCCGCAGCTGTTGAGCACGAGGCGGAGCTCGGCGGCACCTGCGGACAGGTGTTCGTCGGGTCGCCGCGCGGCTGGGCGGTCGGCGACGTCGCACCGGACGACGCGACTGCGTTCCAGGACGCTGTCGAGGCGCACGATGTCCGGCCGTGGATCGTGCACGGCACCTACCTCATCAACCTCGCGACGCCGAAGGACGACCTCGCCGCGAAGTCCGTCGACTGCGTGCAGGAGGAGCTGGACGCGTGCGCGGCCCTCGGCATCCCGTACTACACGTTCCACCCCGGCGCCCACACCGGCGCGGGACGGGAGCAGGGCATCGCGAACGTGGCGGAGCGGCTGTCCCGGCTGGACATCCCGGACGGCGTCACCGTCCTGCTGGAGAACACGGCCGGGAAGGGGACGACGGTCGGGAAGACGTTCGCCGACCTGGACGCGATGGTGCAGCAGTCCGGCCACGGCTACGATGACCTCGGGGTGTGCCTCGACACCTGCCACCTGTACGCCGCCGGCCACGACTTCACCACGGAGGAGGGCATCGACGGGATGGTGGCGGAGCTCGACGATGCGGTCGGGGTGGACAACGTCCACTTCCTCCACCTGAACGACTCGAAGCACCCGCTGGGCTCGGAGAAGGACGAGCACGAGCACATCGGGGAGGGCGCCATCGGCGAGCGCGGGTTCGAGCTGTTCGTCACCCACGACGCGCTCCGCGACCTGCCGATGGTGCTGGAGACCCCGGAGGACGGCGGGAAGGGGTTCGCGTGGAACATCGACCGGGTGCGGGCGCTCCGCGAATAACTTTAAACAGGGGTGGCAAGAGGACGTATGCGCGCGGTCGTCGCACTCGGCGGGAACGCACTGGTGCCGAAGGGTGGCAGCGGCACCGTCGAGGAGCAACGGGAGGAGGTGCAGGAGACGGCGCGGCACGTCGCCCGGCTCATCGAGGACGGCCACGAGCTCGTACTGACGCACGGGAACGGGCCGCAGGTCGGGGCGCTGATGCTGCAGCAGGACGCCGCCGACACGCCGCCGATGCCGCTGGACGTGCTGGTGGCGGAGACGCAGGCGCAGATCGGCTACCTGCTGCAGCAGGCGCTGGACAACGAGCTCGACACAGCCGAGGACTTCGTCACCGTGGTGACGCAGACCGTGGTGGACCCGGACGACCCCGGGTTCGACGACCCGGCCAAGCCCGTCGGCCCGTACTACACCGCGGAGGAGGCGGAGGAGAAGGATTTCGTGACGAAGGACGTCGGGGAGGGCGACCGGTCGTACCGGCGCGTCGTCCCCTCCCCCACGCCCGTATCCATCGTTGAGGCGGGGGAGATCCGGGAGATGGTGGACCGCGGCGCGCACGTGGTGTGCTGCGGCGGGGGCGGCGTCCCGGTGGTCGATGACGACGGGCTGCAGGGGGTGGAGGCGGTGGTGGACAAGGACCGCGCCTCCGCAGTGCTGGCCGAGGATATCGATGCGGACGAGCTCGTCATCCTGACGGATGTGGAGCACGCGTACCGGGACCACGGCGGGGCGGACGAGGAGGCCATCGGCCGCATCACAGCGGACGACCTGGCGGAGGATGTGGCCGCCGGCGAGTTCGGCGAGGGAAGCATGCGGCCGAAGGTGGAGGCGTGCATCCGGTTCGTGCGTGGCGGCGGGGACCGCGCCATCATCACCGCCCCCCGGCGACTGGAGGCCGCGCTCGACGGTGAGGCCGGGACGCGGGTGATACCATGAACGATCTCATCGACATCGCCGACCTGGACGCGGGCGACATCCAGGACCTGTACGACACCACCGACCGTGTGACCGAGCACCGGTCGGACGCGTCCTCGGCCCTCGCCCAGAAGACCCTGCTGATGATGTTCGCGAAGCCGTCGACCCGGACGCGCATCTCGTTCGAGACCGGGATGACCCAGCTCGGTGGCCACGGCATCTACTTCGAGACCGGGAGTTCACACCTCGAGCGCGGCGAGGCGCTGAAGGACACGGCGAAGGTCGTCTCGCGGTACGTTGACGGGGTGATGGCGCGGCTGTACGACCACGACGAGCTCCTGGAGCTGGCGGAGCATGCGGACGTACCCGTCATCAACGGGTTGACAGACCGGCTCCACCCCTGCCAGGCGCTGTCAGACCTGTACACGCTGCGCGAGAAGGGGATCGGCCTGTCGGACGCGGATATAACGTTCGTGGGCGACGGGAACAACGTCGCGCAGTCGCTGCTGCAGGCGTGCGCGCAGCTCGGTGCGGACTTCACCTGGTCCGGGGCGCAGGGCTACGAGCCGGACCGTGACATCGTCGAACACGCGCGGGCGGTCGGGGCAGAGACAGGTGCGTCCATCACCGCGATGCACGACCCGCACCAGGCGGTGCGCGGCACTGACGTGATATACACGGACGTGTTCGAGTCGATGGGGCAGGACCGGACGGAGCGCGAGCTGGAGCGGTTCCGGCACTACCAGGTGGACGAGGAGCTGGTCGCGACCGCCGGCGACCCGTACGTGATGCACCCGCTGCCGGCGCACCGCGGCGAGGAGATCACGTCCGCGGTGATGGACGGGCCGCACAGCATCGTCTACGACCAGGCGGAGAACCGCCTCCACGTCCAGAAGGCCATCCTCATGGAGCTCCTCGGCTGACCGGCGACGGAGCTGCGGGAAATAAAAGAGCAGGCGGGTAATCCAGGTCCATGCCACGCAACATCGCCATCCTTGGTGCGGCCGGCCGCGACTACCACGACTTCCTCCAGGTGTTCAGGGGCGACGACGCGTACGACGTGAAAGCGTTCCTGCAGATCGGCGGGCAGAACATCGGCGAGCTGGAGGAGTTCCCGGAGCGGACGTTCCCGGCATCGCTCGCCGGCGAGAACTACCCGGACGGCATCCCTATCCTGCCCGCGGCCGACATGGAGGACGTCGTGGCGGAGCACGGCATCGACGAGATCGTGCTGTCGTACTCGGACGTGTCGCACGAGGACGTGATGCACCAGGCCTCGCGGGCGCTCGCCGCCGGCTGCAGCTTCCGGCTGGTCGGACCGGACGAGATGATGCTCGAGCTCGACACCCCGGTCATCGCGGTGGACGCGGTGCGGACCGGTGTGGGAAAGTCGCAGGCGTCGCAGAAGCTGGCGCACCTCCTCGGAGAGCGCGGTGTCGACGTGGCTGTCGTCCGGGAGCCGATGCCGTACGGCGACCTGGAGGAGCAGGCGGTGCAGCGGTTCGACTCCATGGACGACCTGGACGCGGCGGAGGCGACCATCGAGGAGCGGGAGGAGTACGAGCGGCACATCGAGCAGGGCCACGTCGTGTTCGCCGGGGTGGACTACGAGCGGATCTTCGCGGAGGCAGAGACGGAGGCTGATATCATCCTGTGGGAGGGCGGGAACAACGAGCTGCCGTTCGCCCGGCCGGACGTCCACTTCGTGCTTGCCGACCCGCACCGGCCCGGCCACGAGACCCGGTACCACCCGGGCGAGACAAACCTGCGGCTGGCGGACTACGTCGTCATCAACAAGGAGAACACTGCGGACGACGGTGACATCGCAGCGGTGGTGGACAGCGTGGAGCAGGTGAACCCGGACGCGGAGATCATCCACGCGGACTCGGTGGTGACCGTGGACG
>JAXINY010000097.1:0-234 GCA_034190525.1 Asbonarchaeaceae archaeon (SeqCode)
GCGCCGCCACGTCCTCCTCGAGCGCGTCCTGCACCGTCTCCACCCGTTCCCGGAGCTCCGCGACCTCGCCGCGGAACTCCTCGTCCACGTACTCGACGCTCTCCAGCAGCTCGTCGCTCGGCAGCCGGTCGTCCAGCTCCTCCACCTTCTCCTCCAGTTCCGCCAATTTCTCGGGACTCGCGTACTCCTCACCGGCCTGCTCTTTCAGCTCGTCTACGTCCTCTCGAAGTTCCG
>JAXINY010000097.1:244-5328 GCA_034190525.1 Asbonarchaeaceae archaeon (SeqCode)
TCTCCGCCCGGATATCCTCCATGTCGTCGCGCAGCGCCGATATCTCGTCCTCGAGGTCCGCGCGCGCCGCCTCCGCCACCTCCTCCCGCAGCTCGTCGAGCTCGTCCCGCAGCCCCTCCACCTCGGCCGGTCCGGCGCTCTCCGGCGCGTCGGTGCTGCCGCCGCTGCGCTGCTCCAGCTCCTCCACCTTCCCCTCCAGCTCGGCGACCCGGGACCGCAGCTCCCCGGAGGCACCGCCGTCCCCGCCGCCGATGTCCTCCTGCGCGTCAAGACGGCCGCGCAGCTTGTCGATCTCGTCCTGCATATCCTCGAGCGCCGCCTGCGACACGTCCTCCGCGGTGATACCGTCCAGCACCTGCTCCCGGATGTCCTCGACCGACGCCCCGGTCGAGCTGACATCGATCTCGTCCAGCACCTGCCGCTTCACCTCGGCGACCGACGGCCCGCCCCCGCCCTCCACGCGGCCCTCGATCTCCCGGATGAGGGCGTCCCGCTCCGCGTCCGACAGCTCCGCGCCCTCCTCCACCTCCTCTTTCACCTCGTTCAGCCGGTCGCGCAGCGTGTACAGCTTGTCGTACACGTCGTCGAAGTTCTGCTCCTCGTCGCCCGTGGACGCGACCTCCGACTCCAGCCGGTCGATGCGGCCGCGCAGCTCGCTGACCTCCTCCTCGTCCACCTGCTGCCCGGCCACCTCGTCCAGCCGGTCCTGCACATCGGTCAGCTGCTGGTACAGGTACTGCAGCTTCTCCCCGACCTGCGTCTCCTCGTACTCCTCCTCGATACGGTCCAGCATCTCCAGCTTCTCCTGGATGGCCTCCTCGTCCCGGTCGAGCAGGTCCTCGACGACCTCGATCTCGTCCTCCAGCGACAGGTCCTCCAGCCGCTCCATCATCACCTGGTCCTCGAGCGTGTCGATGCGGCTCTGCAGCTCCCGCAGCAGCTGCTCGGTGGACTGCTCGCTGTCAGCACCGTCAGAATCTGCCATAACGGTATAACCGGGCGGCCGCCATATAAAAATTACCGGCCCGGCCACCGGGCGAACCGCGGTGATTCGGCGGAGAAATCCATCCAGAGCAGCCACGCGGCGATGACGGACGCGGTCAGCCCCCACCGCCACAGCAGCGTGTGCAGCAGCTCGTAGCCGACACCGAACACGGTGACAGCGTACACCATCGACCATATCCTGAGCACGTTCACCGCCAGCAGCGCCGCCGCCCCGGCCGCTATCCCCCACAGCCGGGTGCGCAGCGGGCGGCGGGACGCGAGGACGAGCGCGGTGAACACGGACACGCTCTTCCACCCGGTGCTGTCCCGGGTCACGTCCACCAGGAGCTCGCCCGCCGCCACGAACGTCCCGGTGCTCGACGCTCCGATTCCTGCGGCCCGGAGCAGCGCCGCTGCCACGTCAGCGGTCGCGGCGCGCACCCCGGTCGCGTCCCAGCCACTCCCCAGCACGAGGTAGAACGGTGCGGCGAGCGCGGTGAACCGTGCGAGGAACAGGAACGCGTGGAGCAGCCGCCGCTGCCGCGGGTCCAGCCGCTCCTCGAACGACCGGTACCTCTCTCGTGCCCGGTCCAGCTCCGCGTTCACCGCTGCCGGTACGACTCCAGCCATTCCATGAACCGCTCCTCGTCCCCGCCGTCCAGCTCGCCGGGATGTATCACGTAGCCGTCCTCCGTCTCCACCAGCCGCTCCACCCCGTCGACGTCCACAACTGCCAGGCCCTCGGCGGCCAGCTCCTCCGCCGGTTCCGCGGTGACGACGGTCTCGACCGGTGCCGCGATGTCGCCGCCGCCGTACGCATCGATGAACACCGCGCCGTGGCCGGCCGTGGACAGGTCGTCGACGCGCGGCACCCACCGCCACCCCTCGCCCAGCCGCCGCACCGCCTCCCGCAGCCGGTCCCGCTCCGCCTCCAGCCGCTCCACGGCGGCGCGGAGCTCGCCGGCCTCGTCCCGGAGCTCACGGATCCGCCGGTTCCGCCGCCGCAGCTCCTCGTCTCCTGGAACCGCGTCCCCGTCCCCGTCGCCGTCTCCAGCCTCCAGCTCCTCGACGTGCTCCTCCAGGTTGGCGACCTTCGACTCCAGGACGTCGATGCGCCGCTGCCGCCGCTCCGCGACCTGCTGCCAGTCCGGCTCCCCGCTGCCGCGGCGCTCCCCGCGGTCCTCCTGCTCCGGCTCCACCTTGTCCACCTCCGCGATGGCCGCGGCCGTGGACAGGCCGCCGTTCACCACCAGCTCGATGACGTCACCGAGGTGCTGCTCCACACCCTCCTCGCGGGCGCGCCGCCGCAGCTCCGCGACCTGGTCCGCGTGCTCCCGCCGCGCGTACTCCGCTGCGGCGGCCGCGTCCCGCACGTGCGCGTCCCCCGCCCCGACCGGGAGGTCGTCCACGATGTCCTGCTTGTACCCGCTGTCGAGGTCCGTCTCCGGCGCCACGAGGACGCTCCCGGTGTTGGACGCGACCTCCTCCACGAGCGACGGCGCCGGGGCGACGTCCGCCCCGACCAGCAGTGGCTTCCCCGCGTCCACGATGAACTCGATGATGCGGTCCTTGGAGAAGTCGCGGCGGCTCGTGTAGTCCACGAGCTCGCCGTCCAGGTCGAGCACCGCGACGCCGGACGTCGTCCCCGGGTCGATGCCGACCACGCGCAGCCCCGTGTCCATCACTCGTACCCCCGCTGCAGGATCTCCCGGATGCGTCCCGCCTTCTCCTCGCCGATGCCCTCCACCGCCTGCAGCGCGGTCTCCGACGCGGTGAACACCGCCTCGGCGGTGCCGAACTCGTCGAGCAGCCGCTCCGCCAGGGTCGTCGACACGTTCGGCAGCCCGGCGACCAGGTACTCCTGCAGCTCCCGCTCGGTCGCCGGGCTCTTCTCCCCGCGGATGTCCACGTCCCGGTCCTGCTCCTCCTGCTCCCGCCGCGTCAGCGCGGTCAGCAGCTCTGCGGTGTCCTCCACCCCGCTGCTCCACAGCATCGGCACCCCGTAGTCCAGCGCCACCGAGGACAGGGCGCCGCGGATGGCGTTCGGGTGGACGTCCCGGTGGCCGTACAGGTCGTCGCCCTCGATGAGCAGCACGGGGTTGGAGAACTCGCTGGTCATCGCCTGCAGCTGCGGAAACAGGCGATTGTCCACGAGCGAGTCCACGAAGTCCTCCGCGGTCTTCCGCTCCACCGCGGTCCGGTCGGACACGAGGAAGTCCCCGACCTCCAGCCGCGTGCTCCGCACCGCGACATCCCGCCGCGACAGCTCCTTCATAACGGCGTTCTCCCGGTCGTCGGCGGCGATGACGATGTCGTCGCCCTCGGCGAACCCGTCCAGCGTCTTCTGCCCGCCGTCACCGCGCTCCTCCCCGCCATCCTCGCCGCCGGCAGCGTCCTCCAGCGTCGCCTGGCCGCCCCCGCCGTCGTCCAGCCCCTGCACCACCTCCTTCATGCTCTCCTCCTTGTGCTTCGCGCTCCAGTAGTGGCCCTCGTCCCGCGTGTCCTCCGCCATGAGGACGTACACCGCGCCCTCCTCCTGCCGCCCGGTCCGGCCGCGGCGCTGGATGGTGCGGATCTCGGACGGCACCGGCTCGTAGAACACCACCAGGTCGACCGCCGGGATGTCCAGGCCCTCCTCCCCCACGCTCGTGCTGACCAGGACGTTGTGCTCCCCGTCCCGGAACTCGTCCAGGATGTCCATCTGCCGCTGCTGCGTGAACTCCTCCTTCTGCCCCTTGAACTTCACCGGCTCCAGCCCGTCGGTCCGGTCGAGCGCGTCGTGGATGAGGTCGACGGTGTCCCGGTACTGTGTGAACACGATGGCGTTCGCCCCGTCCTCTCCCTCGGCCACCGTCTCCTCCAGCAGCTCCTCCAGCTCCTCCAGCTTCGGGTGGTGCTTCCCGTTGTTCACCATCCACTCCGTCACGGACATCGCGTTCCGGAAGTGCTCGTCCTCCAGCAGCCGCTTCGCCGCCTTGCTCCCCGGGTCCTTCTCCATCGTCTCGAAGAACCGGTACAGCGGCTCCACGCCCTGCGTCTCCAGCAGCTCCAGCGCGTGCTCCACCTTCATGCACGCCGCCACGTGGGAAATTCCCTGATACAGCTCCGGGTCGTCCTCCTCCTGGAGCCGCGACCCGATCTCCCCGCGCAGCTGCAGCAGGTCGGTCTTCCGCACGTTGCTGATGGAGTCCAGCAGTCCCAGCCCCTTCAGCTTCTTCAGCCGCGTCCGCTCCGCCTCCTCCAGCTGCTGCTTGACGCGCTCGAAGTTCCGTGTCAGCGACACCTTCACCCAGTTGGTCTCGGTCTCCTCCACGTACGGCGCCACGTCCGCGTCGTCCACGGTCCGGGTCTCGAAGTTGGTGACGGACAGGTTGTCCGCGACGCGCCGGATGTCCTCCTCGTCCCCGCCGGGCGACGCGGTCAGTCCGAGCACGAGCCCGTCGGCGGCCGCATCGACGTACTGCTCGGCGATGAACGTGTACGGGTAGTCGCCGGTGGCGCGGTGCACCTCGTCGAAGATGACCAGGGAGAACTCGGAGAGGTCGACCCGTCCGTTGATAACATCGTTCTCCACGGTCTGCGGCGTGCCGAAGAACGCGCCCACCTCCTTCCACAGCTCCGCCCGCTTCGCCGGCCGCGTCTCCCCTGTCAGTACTTCGAACACGTCCGTATCCACCTCCACGCAGCGTTCGAACTCGTCCCGGTGCTGCTCCGCCAATGGTTTCGTCGGCGCCAGCATCAGGATCTTCGAGTTCGGCGCCTCGTCCAGGCGGTGCGCCGCGACAAGCATCGCCACCGCGGTCTTCCCCAGCCCGGTCGGGAGCACAACGATGGTGTTCTCCTCGATGGCGGACGCGGCGATCACTTCCTGGTAGGTACGTGCCTCCAGAGAACCGTCCACGATCCGCGGGTGCTGCACGTGCGACTGCTCCTGCAGCGTCTCCTGCGCCATGGTACAGGGTGGCGGTGAAGCTTGATAAGAATAGGACGCCGCTAATACCGGGTCGCACGGTTCTCAAGCTGCTGTATAACGGTGAAGAACACGTAGAAGCTGACAGCGAGCAGGGCCGCGGCCGTACCGGTGTTGATGTCGACCGGCA
>JAXINY010000103.1:0-5320 GCA_034190525.1 Asbonarchaeaceae archaeon (SeqCode)
AAGCTGGGAGGATCCTCTCTTTCGGGCAGGATTCCCATCTGCTCCTTGACCTCGCGCACCACCTCGTCGATGTGGTCGTCCTCCGCGCCGTGCTCCCCCTCAAGGTGGCTGCCGAGCGCGGCCTCGGTATCAAAAACGTCGCTGCAGAACGGGCACGGCCACGTCTCCCGCCCGACATCGCGCTCGTCGTAGAGGTTGTCCGTCTTCGCCAGGAACTCGTCGATGTCCTCGCTCGTCAACTCGTCGTCCGCCATCTATCCACCCTCCTCCAGCTGCTTCAGCTCCTGCCGGATCTCCTTGAGTTTGGCGCGCGCATCCTGCTCGTCACGGGCCGCGTCCTGCTCCCGCGCCCTGTTCCCGTTCTTCCGCGCCCGCTGCACCTCGGCCTGGTACCGCTTGATATCCTTCATCAGCCGCTCCGCCTGGGAGCGCAGCGCCTCCTCCTTGGACGTGGAGAACGATTCCGGGGGTACGTACGTCTTCAGCGGGTGGATGTAGTCCACCCACTGCTGCACCTGCTCCCGGGACGGGGACATGTGCTTGCTCCGGTACTTGACGTAGCCGATCGGGGGGCCGATGGGCGGGACGCGGGTGAGCATCTTGTACTGCCACACCTCCATCGACGGCGGGCGGACATCCCCGGCCTTGATGGCCTCATCGATACCCTTCCGCGCCCACAGGTACTTGACCGGGATGAGGTGCCGGTTGTTCATCCACGTATCCCAGCTGAACACCGACACCTTCTCCCGGTACTCCTTCGCCAGGATGTCCTGCAGCACGTTCGGCAGCACCAGCCACAGGGTGTACAGGCCGAACGGCTCCTCGCTGTCCGGCCGCTTCCATCCCATGTACCGGCCGGCGTACGACCCGATGGTGTGGACGACCTCGTCCTTCACCCAGTACCCGGCCGTGTCGGGTTCCTGCTCCTCGAGGCGGCGGCCGATGCGCTCATCAACATCTTCAAGCAGGTCCTCCTCGATTTCCTCCCGGTACGCCTCGATGTCGCGCGGCTGCTCCTGCCCCGGCCGCGACTGTCCGCCCTGCTCCGCGGCCTCACCGCCCTGCTGCTGTCCCGCATCGCTTGGCTCGGTCTCCGCCATGATTATATACCGCCCCAGCCGCCGCTATCTGGGGTTGTATTGCTCGTCTCGACCTTAAGTAGTTTGAGGCCGCTGAAAATCAGTTCTCCGCGATGGAGATGTTCAGCCGGTTGACCCGGTAGGAGCCGTCGGTCGCGATGCGGAGCGTGTTCTCGCCCTTCCGGACGTCGCCCGCCCCGAACCGGAAGGTGTTCCGCCCGGCCTGCAGCGTCCGCGTGAACGTGGCGTTCGGGAGTTCGAGGGTGACCGGCCGCTGCAGCATCACCTGATCGACGTGCAGCGTGATGCGGCCGTTGTCGCTGCCGAGGTCGTCGTACTCCGTCGGGATGATGCGGAACGTGCGCTGCACCGTCCGCCGGTCCGTCCCCGCGAAGAAGTACAGCGTGAGCTGCACGCTGTCGAGCGGGTAGGATGCGTCGCCGGACGTGGACATCGACAGCACGTTCTCGCCGGCGGACAGGCCGGTCGTGTTGGAGAAGAACGTCGCCGTGTACGGGAGGGCGCGCTTCACCGGTGTCCGGCTGAAGATGGTGTTGCCGTTGATGCTGATGTCGAGCGGCGCCGACCGGACCGTGTCCTCCGTGACGGAGAACCGGAGCTCGCCGCGGTCGAACCCGCGGACCTCGTACGCGTACGCGCGGAACGGTTCGAACACGTTCGCGTTGGCGGCGTCCGCAACCACGACCTTCACATCCTGCAGCGCGTACGACGGCCGCCGCCAGAACGCCGCCCCGGGTTTCTCGGCCGAGAACGTGATGCTGTTCCGCCCCGCGTTCACGTTGTCCGAGGCGATTGTGACCGGTTCGCCGACCTCGTAGTCCGGGACGCTGACCGCCTCGCCGTTGATATTGATATCCAGCCGCTCCGGGGCCGTCGACTTCGACGGGACGAACGACAGGTAGACCGTGCGAGGTGCGTCGGCCTGGAACGTGATGGTCTCCGTCGTCTGTCCGAGCGCGCTCGCCGACACCGTCACCGTGTCCCGGGTGGCGGCGGTCGCGTTCGGGGAGCTGTGCTCGACGGTAACGTCCCCGAACTCGATGGTGCGCGAGGTCGCCTCGATGGTGCCGATGGTGCCGAGCGGCTCCGAGAGGATGGACGGACCGGAACCGATACCGTTCGCCCCGTTCCCGCCGTTCACCGCGGTCTCATCCGCGAACCCGGCGAGCACGCCGCCGATCACGAGCACCGCGACACCGGCAACGAGCACGTAGACGAACTCGGAGCCCATACGGCCGTATGTGGGCGCATTACAATAAAAAGGTACTGAAAAAGAGTTTTAAACGGTATCGATGGACGTGCTCGGCCAGGACCGCGGCGAGGGGTACATGGAGCTGGAGGTGGAGTCGGACGCGGACCTGTGGCACCTGCGGCACGTCGTCGAGCCCGGGGACGTGCTCCGGATGGACGACCGGCGGACCACCATCGAGGGTGGGGAGAAGCGGCTCCGGGCGACGGGTGAGATCCGGGAGGCGCCGGACGACGTTGAGCACGGCTACCACACGTTCAACCTCGAGAAGGGCGTGACGGTGGAGATATGGAAGGAGGCGTGGAGCGACCACCAGCTGGACCGCATCGACGCCGCCACCGAGACCGAGGACTACGAGGTGCTGGTGTGCATGGTGGACGGGGACGGGGCGAACTTCGCCGTCATCACCGAGACCGGTATCCGGGAGCTGTCGGACATCGAGAGCGGGACGTCGGGGAAGATGTACCGGGACGAGGCGCAGAGCGACGCGGAGTTCTACGACGAGGTCATCAGCGTGCTCGAGACGCACGACGACGTGGACCACATCATCGTGGCCGGGCCCGGGTTCGAGAAGGAGAACGTCGTGGACCGGCTCGACGCGGAGGGACTCGATGCACGGGTGTGGACGGAGGACGCGAGCACCACCGGGCAGGCCGGGGTGCAGGAGGTCATCAAGCGCGGCGCCGTCGACCGCGTGCTGGAGGCATCCCGCATCGGCGACGAGACCGCGGCGGTGGAGGCGTTCCTCGACGAACTCCACGCCGACGGCGACGTGACCTACGGCGAGGACGCGGTCGTCGAGGCGGCGGAGATGGGTGCGGTCGAGCAGCTGCTCATCACCGACGGGCAGCTGCGGCAGCACGAGGACCTGGTGGAGACCGTGGAGCAGCAGGACGGGGCGGTGCAGATCGTGCACGAGGACCACGACGCCGGGAAGAAGCTGGCGTCGCTCGGCGGCATCGCCGCGGTGCTCCGGTACGGCATCGAGTGACACCCCTGCCTCTCTTAAGCGGCCGCTCCCAATCACAGGCTATGACAGGGCAGCCATCGTTCACGTTCCGGGACCGGGACACGGCCCCGCAGTGCAGGGACTGCGGCGAGGAGACGGTGTTCCTCGAGGAGCGCGACGGCGTGTTCAACGAGCGGGACGTGTACGCGTGCCGGGAGTGCGGGTCGACCGTCGTCGACCGGTGGACATTCTAGAGCAGGGCGCCGAGCACCGCCGACACCGTGGAGACGACCGCGAACTTGATGGTCGTCCCCAGGCCATGCGTCTCGTACGTGATACCGGGGCCGTTGAACGCCTCGACCGCCCGTTTCCCTGGCTTCTCCGCCGTGAGGATGGTGTCGATGGTGTCGGCGTCGGTGTGGAAGGACACCGTCGGGTCGTCCACCCCGCCGTCCTCGACCCGAGCGATGCGGGCGCCGTCCATCGCCACGCCGATAACGGTCTCGTTCTGGCCCTGCTCGACGTGGACGTTGATGCGCTCGCCGGCGACCAGGCTCTTCACGAGGGAGGGCAGCTGGTCCACGTTGCTGTTGTACGTCTCCACGACGATATCCGGCTGGTCGATGATATCTGCGGCGGTCGCGTTGGCCAGCGCCGAGGCGCCGGTGGACGCCGCCGTCGTGTGGGTGTCGTGGCCGGTGTGCGCCAGGGCCGGCGCCACCAGCACCAGCATACCGGCGACGAGAGCGATCGTTCGCATACGTCCGGGACGGATGGAGAACCTTAAATAACGCTACCTGAAGGTGCAGGCGTACAGCCGTACCGGGCCGTCATCCGCCACGAGCTCCAGCTCCGCCACGCGGGGTTCACCGCGCTCCACGAGGTGGTAGAGCCGGGGCATGTCGAGGTCGACGCGGGTCGCCCCGTTGACGCTGACGATGTCGTCGCCCCACATGGTGTCCGGCACCGGGCCGCCGGCCAGTCGGACCGTTACCGTGCCGTCGGACGGGCCGAGCACGGCGCCACAGGCGCTGCCGGCGAACCGGACCGCCGCCCGTCCACCGCTCTCCGTCACCACGCAGTCCTCCTCCCGCCGCCACGGGCCGTCGAGGTACAGGCGGTTCATCCGGTGGTCGCCGCCGTCCTCGAACTCGACCGTGGTGTGCGGGGCGACCGGGTGGTCGTTGCCGAGCGGGCCGCCGTGCACCGCCCCGGCGTACACCACCGGGCTGACCGCCGGATGGCGGCCGTCGTCACGGCCGTCCGCAGCGGTCACACGGTCGTCCGGAACAGCGGCTGCGCGGCGGAGCAGCCGCCGCGCCGCGTCCTCCACGTCAGCCATCCGCCCCGCACCCATCACCTCCTCCCGGACGCGGCCGTCGCTGCCGACGAGCACGGTGCGCGGCCGGTGCATGTTCCCGTACCGCTCCCACGCCGCCCCCTCGACATCGAGGCCGACCGGGTACGGGATATCGTACCGGTCCACGGCCGCGGCCACGTTCTCCCGCGCCGCCTCGAACCCGAACCGCGGTGCGTGGACGCCGGCGACCGTGAGCTGGTCGTACGTCTCGTGGAGCCGGTGGAGGACGGGAAGGTCGCGGAGGCAGGCGTCGGAGGCGTACCGCCAGAAGTGGAGGAGGACCGGGCCGTCGGCGTGGTCATCGAGCGCGACCGGGCCACCGTTCAGCCAGTCCTCGACGCCGTCAAGGGGCGGTGCCTCGTCCATGTGGCCGGTTTGGTCGTGCGGCCTTAAATTGTGACCGGCGAAGGGTTTTTATCCGTGAGCGGGTAGTCGCTCCGCATGGGCTGGGGCAGGGCGCTGGTCGCGGGCGGCATCGTCGCCGGCGCAGGGTTCGCGCTGCAGCAGATCGGGAACGCCATCTTCTCCGCCACGGGCACGACGGCCGGTCCCGTGGTCAACTACGGCGCACTCATCGGTGCCGCCAGCATCGCGCTCTACGGCATCGGCGGGCTGCTCGCCGTGTACGGCCTGCTGAAAGGCGGGTACAGCCTGGTGACCGG
>JAXINY010000027.1:0-5280 GCA_034190525.1 Asbonarchaeaceae archaeon (SeqCode)
GGGAACCGTGTCCACCCGCTGTACGAGAAGATCGTGTGGCGCGGCCTCGAGCACTACGGGAAGAAGGTGCGGGACAGGGTCGAGGACCTGCTGCCGTAGCCCCGCCGGACTTCCGGATACTAGATTTCGAGCGCTCTCTCGACGTCCTCAACCGTCACCGTGTCGCGACCGTCCTGCCGCGCCACGTCCGCCGCGTCCGCGACCACCTCGTCGGCGATATCCTGCGCGGAGGCGCGCATCGCCATCACCGCGCCCTCCGTCAAGCGCTCCGCACCCGCGTTCCGCATGATGCGCTCGACGACGGCCAGCGGCAGGTCCATGCGCCCGGCTCCGGTGGCAACTTCTTTATACCTTGCGCGCCCTGCTCGCCCATGCCCGAGCACGTCCTTGACACCTCGGTGTTCATCCAGGACACGGGTATGCGGGTCGACAGGCGGTTCGACGACCCTGTCACCGTCCCCGCGGTCGTGGAGGAGCTGGAGAGCACCGCGGCGGCGGACCGGTACGACCTCTCCACCGTCGACGTGTACGCGCCGGCGGATGACGCGGTCGCCGCGGTGCGCGATGCGGCGGGGGAGAAGGGCGAGGACCTGTCCGACGCCGACGTGCAGGTGCTGGCGCTGGCGCGGGAGCGGGAGGCGGTCGCGGTGACGGACGACTACGGCATGCAGAACGTGGCGGAGACGCTCGACATCGCCTACGAGGGGTTCCGCCAGCCAGAGATCGACGGGGAGGTGGACTGGGAGCGCGTCTGCAGCAGCTGCGGTGCCGCGGTCGACGGGGAGCGGTGCGGCCGGTGCGGCGGCGAGGCGGAACGCGTGCCAACCGGGTGAGGATGGGCCACCCGCTCGGCGGAATCGGGTCTTTCTGGGTCAGGAGTGCTCCTCCAGGTACTGCATCGACAGCATGTTCTTCGCCACGATGAGGATGATGGGGCCGAGGATGATGCCCTTGAACCCGAGGACGATGGAGCCGACGATGAACCCTGTGAAGAGGAGGAGCGGGTGCTCCTGCGTGTGGTGCGCCGCCATGTACGGCCGGAACAGCACCTCGGGAAGGACGTTGAGGACGATGACGCCGTACAGGAAGATGATGGCGGCCGTGAATGACTCCCCCAGCCCGAGGTACAGGAGGGAGAGCGGGACGTACACCATCGGTGCCGAGACGATGGGGAAGAACGCGAAGATGCCGATGATGAGCCCCCATCCCCAGTAGAAGTCGATGCCCATCAGGTAGAATCCGGCCGTGGCGAGCGCGCCGATCGCCACGGCGACCACGAAGTAGGTGAGGAACACTCCCCGCAGCAACCGGTCGACCGAGTGGATGAAGATGACCGCCAGTTCGCGGTAGTAGTCGGGCAGCTTCCCGATGACCTCGAACGTCTCCCGCTTCAGCCGCTTCCCGTCCTTCACCAGGAAGGCCGCGACCACGAAGTAGATGACGAGGTCGATGATGAGTGACGGAACTGCGCGCAGCTGCTCCACCATCCATTCACGGCTCAACGTGGTCAGGTCCGATATCACGTTCTGGACCGCGCTCCCGAACGACGGCGGCAGGTCGAGGAGCTGCACGAGGAGGGAGACGCTCCCGGACAGCACCTCGGAGAACTTGCTCATCAGATCGACGACGGTGGGGATGCTGGTGAGGATAAGGTAGAACAGGCCGGACACGAAGCTCACCAGCAACAGGAGCATGATGGCCGTCGTCACCTTCCGGTTCTTCACGTACGCGTTCAGCCGGTCGGCGAAGTAGTGGAGCAGGTACGCCGTGAACCCGGCCCACAGCAGCGCGTCAGCGAACGGCCACAGCATCCACAGCGCCACCAGACCGCTGAGGACGGCGAAGGAGAGAAAGACGTACTCTTTCTTCATGCACGATACTGCCCCTGACCGCTATTTATTAGTTGCCGTGGGCCTGCTCCGCCGGTTCGATGGCGCCGTCGCGCGGGATGTTCAGCTGGAGATCGCCGGCCCAGTCCCGCGTGTACGCCCCCCGCACCCGCACCCGGTCGCCCTCCTCGACCGCATCGATCTGCTCCTCCCACAGCGTGACAGGGATCTCCCCCGTCCCGTCCTCCAGCCGGGCGAGGGTGATGCGCTTCTGCCCGTACTTCCCCGTCATGATGCGCGGTGTCTCCACGTCCGTGACCGTCGCCTCCAGCTCGATGTCCTCCGACTCCACGGACAGGTCGGCGATGTCCATAGCATCGACCTCACGCCACCCCTTAATAAAGGTTGGCGACCCCCGGCCGGGCGCTGTCGCACCCGGTGGAGCGCCCGTCTGCCGACGGTGAACGTTAATAAGCTGGCAGACGAATCCGCCGCCATGCCGCTGCATGGTGAGGTGGTGGCGTTCCTGCAGGGCGGGAGCGCTGCCGCGGTCGCGGCACGGATCGGTGTCATCATGCTCGCCACCGTCGTGACGGCGCGGCTGTTCGACCGCGTCATCGAGCACCGGTTCCGCTCCGCGTCGCAGCGGATGGACGTCGGCAGGACATCGTACCGCGTGGTGCGACGACTGGTCGATGCAGGGATATACATCACCGGCTTCGGTATCGCGGTGTACACCGTCCCGCAGCTCCGGCAGCTCTCGTTCGCCCTGTTCGCCTCCGCCTCCGTCATCGGCATCGTCATCGGGTTCGCGGCGCAGCAGGCGTTCGGCAACATCATCGCCGGTATCTTCATCGCCGTATTCACCCCGTTCCGCGTCGGCGACCGCATCGAGACCCAGCAGCACTACGGCTCCGTCGAGGACATCACCCTGCGGCAGACCATCATCGCGACACCGAGCAACGAGCGCGTCATCGTCCCCAACGCCAAGATACTCGACGACTACATCATCAACTACTCCATCACCGACGAGAAGTCCCGGTACTCCATCCAGGTCGGTATCGCCTACCACGAGGACATCGACGAGGCCCGCGGCATCATGCTGGAGGAGGCGGACGCCCACGAGCTGACGGACGGGGGCGAGTCGGAGGTCATCGTCAAGGACCTGTCCGACTCCGCCGTCGTCCTGGAGCTCCGGCTGTGGGCGCAGGACCGGGTGGACGCGTGGCAGGCGGGGCAGGACCTCCGCGAGACGATCAAGAAGCGGTTCGACGAGGAGGGTATCACAATCCCGTTCCCGCAGCGCACACTGTCCTACCTCGATGAGCCGGATGACAGGTGAGTGCGGTGCCATCGGTCGACACCGTGATGGACAGGCTCCGGGAGGAGTACGGGGTGCCGGACCCGCAGGACCGGCCTGACCCGGTGCTCTCCCTCATCCAGGTCATCCTCTCCCAGAACACGAACGACGACAACCGGGACCGCGCCTACGCCGCCCTCATGGACAGGTACGACACGCCGCGCGACATCATGGCGGCGGACACCGACGAGCTCGCCGACACCATCTCGGTCGCGGGCCTGCACAACATGAAGGCGGAGCGGATGCAGGCCGCCCTCGAGCAGATCGAGGCGGAGCGCGGGGAGCTCTCCCTCGCGTTCCTCGACGACATGGACCTGGAGGAGGCGAAGGACTGGCTGACCGACCTGCCCGGTGTCGGCCCGAAGTCGGCCGCGGTCGTGCTCAACTTCACGTTCGACAAGGCCGCGTTCCCCGTCGACACGCACGTGTTCCGCGTGTCGAAGCGGCTCGGCCTCATCCCGGACGACGCGACCCGCGAGTCAGCGCACGACGTGCTTGAAGAGGCGACGCCGGACGACCGCGTGTACGAGTTCCACATCAACCTCATCCGGCACGGCCGCGCGGTCTGCACGGCGCCGGTGCCGCACTGCAGCGACTGTTTCATGACCGATATCTGCCCGTACTTCCAGGACGACGACAATCCGCGGAAATAGCAGGGAAAAAGAAAAGAGGGAACCGGGCGGAGGAAGGAGCTTACTCTTCCTCCAGCTGCTCGGCGATCTCTTCCGGCGCCTGGCCAGCAGCCTCCTGCTGCTCCTGGATCTCCTCGACGATCTCCTGCGCCTTCTCGTTCAGCTCGTCCTCGTCGATAACGTCCTCGTCGACGAGCACGCCGATGAGCGCGTTCAGCGTCAGCTCCATGTTCCCGAGCTTCTGCTGGAAGACCTGCATCATCTGCTGGGCCTGGCCGCCGCCGGGCTGTCCGCCCGCGGGTGGTTGTTCATCCATTGTAGGTCACGGCCGGTGTTCGGTGACCAGCCTTTATAAACACGGCGGCTAGCGGACGGTCGAGAACTCCCCGATGACGGATTCCTCCAGCTCTGTTCCCTCCACCGTTGCCTCCTCGTCCACGATGGTCGACTCCAGCGACGCATCCCGTATTTCCGCTCCCGGGAACACGATGCAGTCCTCCAGGCGGGATGATTCCACTGTGGCGCCGTCCATGACCCACACGTTCGCTCCCAGGTCGCTGCCCGTGACCTGTCCGTCCACCTGCTGTTCGCCGACCGCGGCCTGCGCCTGCAGGTAGTTCTGCGGCGTCCCGATGTCGAACCAGTCCCCCTCGAAGGCGTACGCGTACATCGCCGTCTTCTCGTGCGCCCACTCGATGAGCCTGCCCGGCTCGTCCAGGTACTCGCTCGCGGGGATATCGGTGGCGGCGAAGTGCTGCTCGTAGTCGTCGAACAGCGACAGGTGTTCCCGCGGGAAGTAGTACACCGCGGTCGAGACGAGCGAGGACGGCGGCTCGTCCGGCTTCTCCGCGAACCCGGTGATGCGGTCGCCGTCCGTGTCCACGACCCCGAACTCGCCTGCCGCGGCCGTCTCCCCGATGTCGTACACCGCGTTCACCGGGCCGTCCACCGTCGCGATGAAGTCCACCAGGTCGGCGATGTCGAACCCGAAGTAGTTGTCCCCGCCCACGACGAGCAGGTCGTCATCCAGGTCCTCCCGGTCCAGCAGGTCGATGATGGCGCCGATGGTCCCCGGTTTCTCGTCCTCGCTCGCCTGCTCCTCCTCCACCACGCGCGCGTCCCGGCCGTGCTCCGTGAGGTAGTCGCGGAAGTCGTCCCCGTACTTGGCGTTGGTGGAGATGAGGACCTCGTCCACGTGTCCCTCCAGCTCCGCCACGAGGTAGTCGACGAGCGGCCGGCCGGCGAGCGGGAGCAGCGGCTTCGCCCGGTGCCGCGTCAGCGGCCACAGCCGCGTGGCGTGCCCGCCGGCGAGAACGACAGCCTTCATACCCGGCCTTCCGTTCACAGAATTTTAAATCATCCGCCGTCCACGGCGTCCAGCAGCTCGCATTTCCGGCACACGTCCCGCGAGCTCGGCTCCCCGCACTCCTCGCATGCGGATACCTCGTCGGCGTCGCCG
>JAXINY010000055.1:0-5184 GCA_034190525.1 Asbonarchaeaceae archaeon (SeqCode)
GTCTCGTGCGGGACCTCGGACACGTCGCTGAGCTCCTCGCCGGTGAGATCCTCCGATATGCGGTTCGCGAGCGTTGACTTCCCTGCGTTCGGCGGGCCGTAGATACCGAGCGAGATGTCGCTTTGAGAACCTATCAGCCGGTTCCACACCCGCTTTATGCTCCTGAGCATGCCGTACACCGTCCATACCCGTATGGACACGGCAGCTATAAAAATCCATTCACCGGCGGGTCGCTAAACCGGTCACAGGCCGGGGTCCTCGCCCTCCTTGATGACATCGAGCACCATGTGGGTGATGGTCTTCTCCACGTGGTCCGACCCGACCAGCTCCTCCTGCACGAATCCCGTGAGCTCCTGCCGGTCACGGAACGCCACCAGGAGTAGGATGTCGGTGTCACCGGTCATGGTGTACGCGGTGACGACGTTGTCGTGGTCCTCGATCTCGCTCCGGACGCCCTCCAGGGAGTTCCCCTTCACGACGACCTCGACCGCGGCCAGCCCGTCGTACCCGAGCCGGCGGTAGTCGAGGTCGGCGCTGTACCCGGTGATGACGCCCTCCTCCTGCAACCGGTCCACGCGGTTGATGACGGTCGCGGGCGTCGAATCAACCGCCTCGGCGACCTGCCGGAACGACCGCCGGCCGTCCTCCAGCAGCACGTTCAGGATGTTTCGGTCCAGCTCGTCCAGTTCAACGGTGTCACTTGTGTCGCCCACGATAATCGCCTCTCCCCCGCCTTCATATCAAATCTTTATAAACAACGCTTCCGTGCTTTTAGCGAACCCGGAGAAAACTCAACGTTTGTAACCGGTAAGTGGTTATCAGCTCGGGATGCGTTGGCTGCCGAACCTTCTTAAACCCATCTGTCCAGCCAGTCCAGTGTCTGCTGGATGACAGCATCCTTGTTCTCCTCTCCGTGGAAGAGGTGGTCCAGGTGGTCGATCACCTCCATCTCCACCCGACCGCCAGCGTGCTCCTCCACGCGCTCCCCCTCGGCCGGCGGCACCACCTCGTCCAGCCCACCGTACACCATCCCGATGGGCGCGTCGATGCCGGACAGGCGCTCGACGATGCTGTACTCCGTGGCGTCCTCGTAGTACTCTTTCGTCACCGTGTAATCGCTCTGCGTGTACGACCCGCTCCGCTCCAGCTCGTCCTTCCACGGTTGGGAGTGCCAGTCCTCGGCGTCAGCGGTCCGCGCCATCCAGAGGACGACCGCATCGACCTGCTCGTCCGCACCGGCGTGGAGCAGCGAGATGTACCCGCCCTGGCTGTGGCCCACTATCGCAAGACGGTCCCCGATATCGTCCCGCGCCCGCAGTGACGTTACCACGGCATCCATATCCTGCAGCATCGTGGTGAACGTCTGCTCCTCGAAGCTGCCGTCGGCGTCGCCGCTACCGCGGAAATCGAAACGACAGGCCGCGTATCCCTCCTCCGCGAACTGCCGGGCTGCCCGGGTGAAGAACCGGTTCGGGCCGATATGGTTTCCGCTCCAGCCGTGGCAGATAACGACGAGCGGCGCCGACGCCTCGTCCGGCAGGTGGAGCACGCCGCGGACGGTCTCCCCGTCGACGTCCACCGACACCGGCTCTTCCCCTGGCATGGATTGATCCTCCGTTCGAACCTTCTTAACCTTTCAGCGACGAAGCGCCAGCATGGGTATCGAGGACAAGCTCCAGCAGCTGCAGGAGAAGCTCGAGGAGACCCCGGTCAACAAGGCGACCGAGACCGAGCGCGCCCGGCTGAAGGCGCGCATCGCCGAGCTCGAGGAGGAGCAGGAGCAGCGGGCGAAGGAGACCGGTGGCGGGGGCGGCGGGTACGCGGTGGAGAAGAAGGGGGACGCGACGGTCGCGCTCGTCGGCCCGCCGAGCGTCGGCAAGTCCACGCTGCTGAACGCCGTCACGAACGCCGACTCGGAGACCGGCTCGTACGAGTTCACCACGCTCGACGTCGTCCCGGGGATGCTGCAGTACCGCGGCGCCAACATCCAGCTGCTGGACGTGCCCGGCCTCATCGGTGGCGCGGCCGAGGGCCGCGGCGGCGGGAAGCAGGTGCTGTCCGTGGTCCGCAACGCCGACCTCGTGCTGATGATGACAAGCCCTGACAGGCTCGACGGCTTCGAGAAGATGGAGCAGGAGCTGCACGACGCCGGCATCCGCCTCGACGCCGAGCCCCCGCGCGTCAAGGTGACGGAGACGGACGGCGGCGGCCTCGACGTGTCGAGCACCGTCGACCAGACCCGCCTCGACATGGCCACCATCGAGGAGGTGCTGCAGGAGCGCGGCCTCGTCAACGCCTCCGTCACCCTCCGCGAGGACCTGACACTCGACCGCCTCGTGGACGCGGTGTCGAACAACCGCGAGTACCTGCCATCGGTGAAGGCCATCAACAAGACCGATGAACTCGACGACGGGGAGCAGGCCGATCTGGCGGACCGGTTCCCCGGCGCGGTGTTCTGCTCCGCGGCGACCGGTGATGGTCTCGACGACCTGAAGGAGGCGGTGTGGGACGCGCTCGGGGTGATGCGGGTCTACATGAAGAAGCCGGGCAAGGACCCGGACCGGGACGAGCCGCTCATCGTCGAGAAGGGTTCGACCGTCCGGGACGTGATGAACACGCTCGCCGGGGACTTCGACCGGTTCAAGGACGCACGCATCTGGGGGGACTCCGCGGACTTCCCGGAGCAGCGGGTCGGTGCGGACCACGTCCTGCAGGACGAGGACGTGGTGGAGCTGCGCACCCGATAGTCACTGCGTCTCGATCTTCACGACCTGGCCGTCCTCCAGCGCCGTGTCCTTCCCCACTGCGCGTCCACTCTCCGCGTCCACCGCCGCCGCGTAATCGTCCCCGATGTCCGAGTGGATGGCGTACGCGAGGTCGACCGGGGTGGCGCCGCGCGGCAGCAGCACCGCGTCCGGCAGCACGTTCCCGTGCTGGTCCTCGTAGCGTGCGGCGTCCTCGACCGGATAGACCACGATCATGTCCAGCAGGTCGAACACCGCGGTCCGCATCACCTGCTGCACCCCGGTCCCGCCGTACTCCTCCAGCAGCGTCCGCACCTGCTCCAGGCCGTCCTCCTGCTCCGCGGACAGCTCCCCCACGATGTCGAACCCGTCGTCTCCCGGCACGTAGTCTATCTTGCCCTGCGCCGCGGCCTGCTGCAGCTGCAGCTCCGCCTGCGCGCTCACCGGGACGACGGTGCGGTCCGGGAACGCGTCGCGCAGCCGCTCCAGGTTCTCCTCCGCGCCGGGGACATCGATCTTGTTGCAGGCGTACAGGATGGGCTTCGCCTCCTCCCGGAGCCGCGTCACGAACCCGGCCAGCTCCTCCCGCTCCCAGTTCTGCAGTTCTGCCGCGTCCGCCTCCAGCACCGCCGCCACGTCGCCGTGCGTGATGCCGAGGCCGGACAGTCGCTCCGCAAGGAGTTCGTCCGGTCGCGCGTCCGCGGACTGCAGCGCCTTCAGCATGTCATCCCACCGCTCCTCCACCAGCGACAGCAGCCAGGCGTCGAACTCCTCCTCCACGAACGCGACATCGTCCACAGGGTCGTAGCCCTCTGTCGGCTCGCCCGAGGCGTCGGTCCGCCCTGACACATCGACCACGTGCACGAGCGCGTCCGCCTCCCGCACGTCGTCAAGGAACGCGTTGCCCATCCCCCTCCCCTCGGCCGCGCCCGGCACCAGGCCGGCGACATCGGCCACGTTCACCGGCACCTTCCGCCGCCCGTCCATGCACCGGTCCGCGTCGCAGTCCACGTCCAGCCGCCGGCAGGGACAGTCCACGACGACGTAGCCGACACCGGTGTTCGGGTCTACCGTGGTGAACGGGTAGTTCCCGATGTCCGCGTCGCTGTCAGTGATGCACCGGAAGAACGTCGACTTCCCGACGTTCGGCTTCCCGACGAGGCCGAGCTGCATGCCACGTCTCTGCCGCCGGATGCTTTTTAGTACCCGGTTCCGGCGTCGAACATCCTTTAAATAGATTCGGTCGGGATGTGGAACAGAGGATGGAAACACCGCTGTGCAGCATCTGTCTCGAGAACGATGACATACTCTGCAACGGCTGCCGGTCGAAGCTCGACGACGGGGAGCTCACGCAGGTAGATGTCGATCTATCGCGGCTTCTCCACGACCTCTCCGACACCATCGGCACCCTTGAGGATGTCACGGTCAAGGAGACAATCCAGACAGCGAACGCGGTCGTCGTTCTTACAGCCGAGGGCGACGGTCCGAAGGTGGTCGGGCGGAACGGCCGCGTCGTCAAGAAGATCGCTGACGAGTTCGACAAGTCCATCCGCGTGGTGGAGGACACCGGCGAGGTCGAGGAGGTCGTCGACAAGCTCCTCTCCCCCGTCGACTATGAGGGCCTCCGCACCGTGTACAAGCCCGACGGCGAGGAGCGGAAGGTCACGGTTGACGAGGACTACGAGCCGCGCGTCCCGTTCACGCAGGAGGAGTTCCGCGACCTGGTCGAGGAGCTCACCGGGGAGCGCGTCGTCCTCAGCTACGAGTAGTTCTTTAAGTCCACGCAGGAAGGTGATGCCATGGCGCAGCTCGAGAAGGACCGGTACATCGCGGTCATCGACCAGGACAAGGTGACCGACGAGGTCCGCGACATCGCGGTCAAGTACGACCCGCTGAACCGGTCCGGCCGCGGCGAGGGCTTCCACGTCGATGACGACGGCGAGCTCCACATCGACCAGGAGAACGTGATGGAGGAGCACCGGCTCATACAGAAGAAGGTGCCGAACGACGCCGTCCGCATCGTCCGCCTCCCCACGGAAGAGGGGCGACTCGTGCACCAGTACGGCGAGAACGCGTTCCGCCTGTACGAGCTCCCGACACCGGTCGAGGGCCAGGTCGTGGGGATGCTGGGGCGGAATGGCACCGGGAAGTCCACCGCGCTGAAGATCCTCGCCGGCCTCCTCGAACCCAACCTCGGCGACTACGATGCCGACGCGGGGTGGGAGACCGCCATCGAGGAGTTCCGCGGCGAGGAGGTCCAGAACCACCTGGAGGCGCTTGCCGCGGCCGAGGTCACGGCCGCGTACAAGCCGCAGCAGGTGGACCGCATCCCCGAGCAGCGCAGCGGCACCGTCCAGGAGCTGCTCGCGGAGCGCGACGGGCGCGGCCGGCTGGACGCGTACATGGACCGGCTGGACCTCGAGGCGATAGCCGACCGCGA
>JAXINY010000126.1:0-5149 GCA_034190525.1 Asbonarchaeaceae archaeon (SeqCode)
GTGACTGGGACATGGGCATCGCCATCGACGCGGTCAAGATGGCGGAGAAGATGGACACCTGCGTCCTCGTCACCGGTGACGGTGACTTCGTCTCACTCGTGGAGCACCTGCAGGCCGACGGCGTCCGTGTCGAGGCGATGGCCTTCGGCAAGTCGACGGCGCACGAGCTCCGCGAGGCCGTCAACGCCTTCGTCGACATGGACGAGAACCCGGACAAGTATCTCATCGACGAAGGATAGAAGAGGGTCTCAGCGTTCGACCCGCTTGAACCCGGACAGCTCCACCACATCAACCGAGAACTCGTCCTGCAGCTTGTCCAGCAGCAGGTTGATGCCGAGCGAGTCGGAGGCCATGTGGCCGGCGGTGACGATGTTGATGCTGTGCTCCTCCGCCTTCTCCACCTGCTCCCGGGTGGCGTGCATCGCGACCAGCGTGTCGATGCCGGACTCCATCATCTTGTCGATGATATCGTCGCCGGCGTCCGTACCGCCGGTGAACCCGAGGACGCCGATCTCGCCGACACGGTTGTCGCCGGCGCCGGCGAAGATCTCCGGCCCGGCGCCGTGCCCCAGCTCCCACTGGTACTCCTCCAGGTCGAGGAGGGCGTCGATGAGGTCGTCCAGCGTCCGCGGGTCCTCCTCGTCGAGGTAGTCGCGCATGAACGCATAGGCGAAGTTGTCGGTCGTGGTATGCGTGTTCATGAACGGAATGTCGAGCAGTTCGGCGGCGCGCGGCGCCCGCGGATGGTTCTTCGGGTGGACGCCCTGCCGCACCTTCTGTGCGCTCTCCTGGATGATGCCCTCGGCCTGCGACACCGGGATACCGGCCCTCTTCATGGAATCGATCTGTAGCTTCATCACGTCACTGAGACGGGCGTAGGCGCGGCCCTGCGGGTGGTGGGCGATGACGCCGTCGATGTCCTCACCCTGTTCGTTCAACCGGTCCACGAGCAGCAGTTCCTGCGCATCGATGTCGATCCCGACCGCGACGGTTTCCACCTCCCGGTCCCCGCCGTACAGCACCTTGCAGTCGTCGTACGGGTTGTCCAGCCGGTCCTCGTCGAACCGCTCCTTCCGCACCCCCTCCAGCTCCTCGTACTGCTCCGCCCGCTCCTCGAGGAGGTCCTCGATGTGCTCCCGGTCCCGCGGATCCTTCTTGATACCGTGCTCAACGGCGAACTCGTGGATGTCCTGTATCGTTGGCATGGGGTGGGATGGGGAAGCGGGATTCAAATACCTTTCCGCATCGACCGGGAGAAGCAGTGGACCGGCGGGGATTTGAACCCCGGGCCTCCTCCACTTCGGCGTCGAAGCTCACATCCGTTCGCTTCTCGAACCGCCTTCTCTCGCTCTCGCACCGTTCCCCGCGGGAACGAGTGCTCGAACAAGCTTCCTCGGAAGGAAGCTTGTGGCGCTCGAGAACGCGGTGTTGCCAAGGAGGTGTTCTGCCAGGCTGAACTACCGGCCCTTGTATGCACCTTAACGGCAGAGAACCTTTTTGTAACCTTACTCGACCAGCTCCACCTGCGCCGCTGCTTCCACGCCGTCGTCCCCGAGCTCCACGCGCCACCCCTTCCCGGACTCCTCCGCGGCCGCGTTCACCACGACGGTGTCCATCAGCGATTCCTTCCCGAACGCCTCGTGGATGTGGCCGCACGTCCAGAGCGCAGGCTTCTCGCGCATGATGAGCTCCCGGAACTCCGGGAACCCTGCCCGGTTCCCCGCGTCGGCGAGGTCGCACAGCATGTGCGGCGGGTAGTGGGAGGCGACGATGCGCTTCTCGTTCGGGACGCCGTCGAAGAACGCGCGCGCCTCCTCCAGGAAGTCGTCCGGGTACACGGCGCCGAGCAGGATGAAGTGGTAGCCGTCCTCGTACTCCACCTTCTGGTAGTTGAACAGGTACGGGTACTCGTTGTTCTCCGGCGGCTCGAAGTCGAAGTCCCAGTTCCCGGTGAGCGCCAGCCACGGCACCTCCAGCCGGTCCACCATGTCCTCGTAGAACTCCGGGGTGTCGTAGTCCCCGATTGCGAGGAACATGTCATAGTCCCCGCCGTTCACCTCATCCAGCACCGCCTCCTTCAGCTCCTCCCGTCCGTGGAAGTCGCCCGCGGTGAAGATGTTCATAGCCATCGAGATGTGCGCCACATTTAAATGCGCTGTTACAGTCGCGCCTGGACCGCCTCGATGACCTCGTCCGCCTCCTCGTCGTCGAGGTCCCCGGCGTCGAACGAGAAGAACAGGCCGTCGTTCCGGTACCGCGGGATGACGTGGACGTGCATGTGGTGGATCTCCTGGCCGGCCGCCTCGCCGTTCGACTGCAGGATGTTCACCCCTTCCGGGTTCAGCCCCCGGCGCTGCGCATCGGCCACCTGCCGCGCCAGATCGAACACCGCCGCGGTCGTGTCGCTGTCCAGGTCGGTGATTTCCCCGGCGTGCTGCTTCGGGACGACAAGGGTGTGCCCCCTGCTGACCGGGTTGACATCGAGGAACGCGAGCGCCTCGTCGTCCTCGTGCACGACGTGCGCGTCCATCCGTCCCTCGACGATGCTGCAGAACGGGCAGTCCTCGTCGTCGCCGTTTCCCATAAAATGTCCTCTTCCCGCGCCCACTATAAATATGTTTTTAAACTGGCGGGCCCATCCTGTATTGTATTATGTACGACGAGCTCAGGGACGCGGTCGAGGAGAAGGGCGAGGTCATGGTCCGGATGGACTCCGGCGAGGACCGCGAGCTCCACAAGCACAACACCACCTTCAAGGGCGACGGCGTCATCAAGGTCGACGCCGCCGACGAGATCCACTGGCTGAACGCCGAGAAGGTGGAGGTCGCACCGTTCTCGTAGAGAACGCGTGCTTGAACAGATTTCTCGCGAGAAATCTGTGCGGTACTGGGTGCACAAGGATTTCTGATTGGACCCGGAGGGACTCGAACCCTCGACCTCCGCCTGGCTCAGAGGCAGCATCCCACGCAGGGATTTCGGGATGGTGTCCGTATAAGGACGGCGCTCTTACCGCCTGAGCTACGGGTCCTGCCCTCCTGTTCCATCTGTACTTTTATCTACCATTCGCAGCCGGCCGCCGCAGCGGTAAAATCTTAAGTACGTGGAGCCGCATGCGGGGAATATGTCACGGGAGACCGCGGTCGCGACGGTCATCGACCTGCTGCGGAGCAGCGGGTGGGAGCACTCCTACGTGGAGAACCGGTGCTTCGACCTGTTCGCCCGCGGCGACCGCGGCTCCCTCATCCTCAAGGTCCACGAGAACGTGGACTCGGCGGACCGGGAGAGCGCCGCCGAGCTGAAGCAGGCGTGCCGCTACCTCGGCGCCGCCCCGCTCATCGTCGGGGAGCGCACCTCGCGCGGCGACCTCGAGCCGTGGGTCGTGTACGAGCGGTACGACATCCCGACCGTGAACACGGCGACGCTGCGCCAGTACCTGCGGCTGCGGGAGCCGCCAGTGGTGTGCAACACGCGCGGCGGGTACTCCGTCGCCATCGACGCGGACCGGTTCGAGGAGCGGCGGAAGGCGGAGGGGTACTCGCTGAACGCGCTGGCGAAGGAAGTCGGGGTCTCCCGCAGGACCATCGACACCTACCGGCGCGGCGGCTCGGCATCGGTCGAGACCGCGCAGCGGCTGGAGGAGGTGCTGGGCGACGTCGTCGCGGCCGTCGACTTCGTCGAGGTGGAGGTGGAGGCGCAGCCCGCCCCGGACAACAGCATCGCGCAGCGGCTGGTGAAGATCGGGTTCGACGCGTCCGGGTTCTCGCAGGCCCCGTTCGACGCCGCGGCCCGGGACGAGGAGGAGCGGTTCGTCGGGAGCCGGGAGGAGGAGCTGGAGGACGCGCTGCTGGAGTTCCTGGCGCGGCTGCAGGAGATTGCCGACTCCCGCACCTTCCTCGTGACCGACGATGACAGCGAGCGCGGAGACATCGCCGCCATCTCCAGGGACCGGATGAAGCAGGTGGACGGGACGGAGGAGTTCAAGGAGGAGATCCGGTAGTCCCGGGGATACGTCATGCGGCGAGCAGGGGCGGCGAAGATGATGGGACTCGGGCTTCTCGTCATCGCTGTCGCGGCCGCGGTCGGCGCCGGGCTGGCGGTCGTCGAGAACAGCATGGGCGCGGCGGAGCAGGGCGCGGCCGACATCGCGTGCACCGACGCCGACCTCGCTGTCACCGCGGCCACTGCCGGGCCGCACCAGGTCAACTTCACCGTCGAGAACACGGGCCGGGAGGCACTGTCAGATGTCACCGCGAAGGCCGCCCGCAACGGCAGTATCGTCGGCGGGCTGCTCGTCGGGACGCTGGACGCCGGCACCATCCGCAGTATCGGCATGACGACCGGGGAGCGGGCGACCCACCTCCGCGTCGCCGCGTCCGAGTGCCCGGGGACCGAGGTCGTGCGCGCGCTCGGGTAGCCCGTCCGCAACACGTTTAAACCAGCGATCCCTGTGGAGCGGTATGAAGCAGTACGCGCAGCTGTTCGAGGACCACCACGATACCCTGTACGCGGTGTTCCGTATCTCCGTCGGGCTGCTGTTCGCGCAGCACGGCGCCCAGAAGCTGCTGGGGATGTTCGGCGGCAGCCAGGTCAAGCTGGTGAGCCTGCTCGGGCTCGCCGGCGTCATCGAGCTGGTCGGCGGCCTCCTCATCGCTGCGGGCCTGTTCACCCGCATCGCCGCCCTGTTCGGGGTCGCGGACATGGTCGGGGCGCAGGTGCAGGTCCACCTGCCGCAGGGTCTCGTCCCCATCCAGAACGGCGGCGAGCTCGCGCTCCTCTACCTCGTCTGCTTCCTGTTCATCCTCGCCCACGGCGGGCTGCACTGGAGTCTGGAGCGGGAGCTGTTCGGCGAGGAGTTCTTCTAGCTCGTGGATGCTCCGCGGTCCACGGGCGGGTTGTCGAAACGTGTCTGCAGCCTGACGCGCCGCCCAACGGACAAACCTTTTTATAGAACCGCTTGTCGATACGTTTAAAAGTCTTGTAGCATTCCTTGTGCACAAGCTCTCAAAGGCTTGAATTCGAACCAGTCGGTTCACACAACACCAGGTGATTCAACTATGGCACAGCTAGGCGGACAACCAATCTTCGTGATGTCGGAAGACGCTGCACGGCAAACCGGGCGTGATGCCCAGGAAAACAATATCGACGCATG
>JAXINY010000060.1:0-5146 GCA_034190525.1 Asbonarchaeaceae archaeon (SeqCode)
CGACGGACGGCGTGGACGTGGACGAATTTATGCAGGCACTCCGATCGGAGGTATCTGAAATGGCAGACGACGAACAACGCGAGGACTCGCCCGCCGAGGGCGACGATGACGACCCTGAAGTCGAAGATGAGAGTCGCCAAACAGAGGACGAGGACGGCGGGCGGACCCTGAACGACGACGACCTCGACGCAATCGAGGAACGCTTCCGATCCGTCATCGAAGACGTCCGACAGGACGATGACGAGGAAGATGACGAGGACGAGGATGACGAGGACGAAGATGAGGAAGGGGAGAACTCCGCCCGGACCGATGAAGAGAACGAATCGGACGAGGACCGGGACGGACTCGACGACGAGGAACGCACAGTCGACCCGGACGACGCGAACGACTCCGCCGGGAAGACGATCGACACCGCGGACGAAGACGACGAAACTACCGAAGACAACGACGGGCCGGAGCCTCGGGACGAGGCGTACTTCAGCGGCCCGTGATTGACAGGGTATGAAGCCACCGAACTGGTGAACACCGATGAGAGGTTTTGCGAACGCACGGCAGCTGGTGGGCCTGGACTCCAACTCCGACGAGGAGTGGTTCCGCCGGGCCTTCGAAGATCACAAGATGCCCGGCGTCCGGAAGGATGGCGGGGCGAAAACGACGGTTCCGCTCCAGAACCGCATCACGAAGGAGGTCCGCGAGTCCGACGACCGGAGTCTCCCGCTGGATCCCGGTCACACGCGGCAGGTCATGGCGCAGATGGCGGGCGGCGACACGGAGACCCGCGACCTGGTCGATAGCACGGACATCGACAGCGCCACGCCGATCATCTTCGACCCGGAGATCCTGTCGACGGTGCTCTCGGCCGCCCCTGTCTTGGACGAGATCCCGATGGAGGGCCAGCAGGGGTTCAAGGCGAAGTACAACACCATCACCGGCCGCGACAGCCCGCTCGGGTTCATGACCGAGGGCGACGCCTCCGACCTCACGGACAACACGGCGAAGGAGGTCACGTTCAGCCAGCAGACCATCGACATGCAGCTCTGGGTCGACCTGGTCGACGTGTCCGACTTCACGCAGGAGGCCGCGTCCCACTACATGAACGTCGAGGACACCGAGCTCGGGCAGCGCGCCGCGGAGTTCGCCCGGCGGAAGGCGCAGCAGATCTTCTACGGCGACAACTCGCAGGGCGAGAACAGCGGGTTCCTCGGAGACAGCGACTCGTACGACGGCATCACCACGCTGCTCAACTCGAATAACGTGATTGACAAGTCCGGTACGAGCTCCGGGTTCATCGACGACATCAAGACGGAGATCGCGCAGATGCGGCAGAATGAGAACGTGTCCGTCGACAACCTCGTCGCCGTCACCAGCCACGAGTTCTACGACGTGCTGCAGGACGAGGTCGGCCTGGACGTGAACCGGGCGTTCGCCGAGTCCCTCGACGACAACGTCGCGGTCGGCGGCAACCGGCTGACGATCGACAACGTCCCGGTCATCCCGTCGAGCAACATCCAGTCCTACACGGACGGGAGTTACTCGGCCGGCGACCTCGGGGACGTGTTCGTGTTCAGCACCCGCGCCTTCCGGTTCAGGCAGCTGGTGCCGTTCAGCCAGATCCCGCTCGCCAAAACGGGCCTGTCGGAGACGACGGCGCTGTTCGAGTTCGGCGCCCTCATCGACAAGTCGCAGGGGAACCACGGACGCCACCTGCAGGCCTACAACTTCTGACGGAGTTGTAGGATAGAGGTGTAGCAACGATGACGTGGTACAAGCGCGTGGAGAACCCGGACGGGAGCGGCCCGGGAGCCGTCACCGCGTACGAGAAGGTGTCCGGCCGGAAGATGAAGGTCGACGTCCACGAGGCGGGCGGCGACCTGTACGCGGAGGTCCCGGACGACGCCCACGACGACTACCTCGCGGACAGCGAGTACTGGGATGAGTCCTCCCGAGAGGCGTACCGGTCCGCCGCCGAACCCGAGGAAGGCGAAGCGGTGGAAGAATCCGGGAACGAGGCCGACGAACAGATCCCGGCGTTCGGGGACGCCGACCTCGACGAGGTCCCCTACGCCGTCCTCCAGCACTACGCTTCCGAGTACGAGGACGTCGCCGCCAACCAGAGCCGCGAGGACCTGGTGGCCGACCTCGAGGACAAACGCTCCGGACCCTCCGACGAAGGAGGAGCGGAATAGGTGGCCCGGGAGCTCGCGTTCACCGACGACGGCCCCGTCCCGGCGGACCAGCACCAGCCCGAGAGGGCCGTGTGCCCGGTGTGCGACGGGCCGTGCGAGCTCCAGGACCTCCACCCCGGGTGAACACCGATGGCGGTAGCAGGGCACTGGTCGCTGTGGCAGCTCAACGGGTTCAGCCTCTCCGCGAACTCCACGGTCGCCGCGTCCGACTCCGGGCAGGTCGGCCGCGACCCGCCGCTGAAGAACCTCGTGGCGAAGGAGATCGCGTACATCGTCGACAAGTCCAGCAGCTACGACGTCGACGTCGTGTGGCTCGACGCCTCCGGGAACACGATCGAGAAGGAGAACCTCGAGTCCGCCAGCACCGGCGAGTCCGTGGGCACGGTCCCGATGCGAAGCCCGTTTTGGGACGTCGAGATCACGGACAACTCGGGGAGTCAGGAGAACGTGGAAGCCAGCTTCCACGCGCACTGACCCCCGGATCGACCCCAACGCTTTAAAGGCAGAACTTCGCAGAGAGGTGTAGACTATGACAGGACGATCAGGCGAGACGAACCGCGACCCGGTCGACGCAGACTACAACGCCCTGTCCCTCCAGGGACCGCTGGACCTGAACGACGTCACCCGCACCAGCTTGACGGGGACGACGCTGACCACCGGGGCGGCGATGATCCAGAACCTCACCCCGACCACGACCACCACGGTCAAGCTCCCCGCGGAGCAGTCGGGCCTGTACTACTTCATCGCCAACCGGACCGACGGCACGTCCTCGGTCAAGGTCAAGGACGACGCCGGCTCTACGCTGACCACGCTGACCGCGAACGAGGTCGCGGAGTGCCTCAGCGACGGGACCGGGTGGATCGTGCAGACCGGCGCCGGAGACGTCTCGTAGAACGAGGCATTTCTATGGACCGCGACGGTCTGACCGTCGTCGTCGGCAGGGGCATCGCCGAAGAAGTGCGGTCGGTGGAGCACGAGGACTCGTGCCGCGCCCCCTCGTGGATCACGTCGACGATGGAGCCGCGGCTCGAGGACGCCGACCACGACCTCGACGACGGCGAAGCCGTCTGCCACAACTGCGGCGTCCGCAGCGAGGTCCTGGACCGGGACGACGCCCGGAGCATCGTGGTGGACAAGCGCGGATCCGGGGATCTCGCGGAGTACGTGAAGGACAAGAACCCGGGCGAGTTCCTGACGAACGACCTGGAGCCGGACCCGGCGAACGACGTCGCCACCGCGATGAAGCTGTCCATGGCGTAGACCGACACTTTCTTATGAGTGTCCATAAAAAAGGCGGGTATGGCGGAGCCACTACTGGATGAGGGCATAAAAGAGAAACTGGAGGATAGGATAACCCGCCATGAGAGCGGGTTCATTCACCTTGACCCTCCAGAGGACGGTGTCATCAACCTTGGCGTGTGCGCGTTTAAGTGTCCCAATTGCGACTCCATTTACTTTAATACGGTCGCGCGGGAGCGAGACGAGTGCTTTGATTGTGGAAGGGATATGTCAGACGTCGAAACCTGTCCGATGTCGGGAGATTGCGGATGACGTTCCTATTCCTCGGGATGGACGGGATGGACCACGAGCTCGCCGACCACTTCGGCGTCACCCACGCGGACGACGACCACCCCGTCCACCTGAAGCGGCTGGAGCAGGACATGCCCGAACACCTCGCCGACGAACCCGGGGAGCGCAGGGACGTGGGGTGGTGGACGTTCTACCTGTGGGGCGCCATCGCCGCCGGCCGGATCGACACGCCGCACATGGAGATCGAGCACCCGTCCCCGGATGACCTCAAATACCCCGATAAAGAAGGATACTTTGCGTGGGACGCCGTCGACGGCGACGTCCGCGTGGTGAACTGGCCGATCAGCCTCCCCGAGTACCAAGAGGACTGCGGGTACTTCCGCGGGGACCGGATCTCCACGGACTACGACCAGCTCGAGCCGTTCCTCCTCCTCATGGAGATCAACAAGGCGATCGAACGGAACTACGACGCCGTCTTCGCCGCCACGCGGATCGTCGACACCCACCAGCACGCCGCCACCGAACCCGGGAACTACAACGCGCAGGGGTACGACCACTTCGCCGAGGGGTTCACCGGCCACGGCTTCGAGGAGCTGCACGAAATCATGGTGGACGCGACCGAGTGGGCCGCCGACCCCGACGCGGAGCAACCGGCCGAGGCGGTCGAGGCCCGCGAATCCATTATTGACGCCGTCCTGAACTGGCTGGAGGGCGTCTACACCCAGGCGGACGACATCATCAAGGGAGTGAACTGGGAGGGCGTCGAGGACCATGTGATCGTGTCCGACCACGGATTTGACCGGCTCGGCGCCGGCGACGTCAAAAGCCACGGCCCCGCGGCGGTCATAAGCTCCTCCCTCGGCGAGTGGGAAAACATGTCGGAGTTCATCCCGGGTTGGCGCGGCGAGGCGCTAGAGAGAATCGAGGCGCACGACCCGGGCGAGACCGTGGAGGTCGACCAGGAGGAGGAGATCCAGCGCCGGCTCCGCGAACTCGGGTACCGGGTATGACCGAAACGCTTTAAAGGCGCGGCTTCGCATACCGGTGTACCGATGAAGGCGGACGACATCCGGCGCGTCATCGACCGCGCCGACGTCGAGTTCTCCGACGGCGAGAAGGAGGAGCTTTTGAACACGCTGGTCGGAACTATCCATGACACCGCGATGATCACCGGAGTCGTCACGGCGGAGGAGGTCGAAAGCGTCGACCACCACGACGACTGCGACGGCGTGCAGTGGGTCACGTCCCATAAGGCCGACGCCTTGGAGCTGGACGAGTACGACGACCTGGACGACAGTACCGCCGTCTGCGACAACTGCGGCGTCGAGGCCGACATCGGCGACGTCGATCGGGAGGAGAACGTGATCGTGGACGTGTCCGGCGCCGAGGACATCACCGACCTCATCGCCACCGGATCCGGCGTCAGTTAT
>JAXINY010000087.1:0-5061 GCA_034190525.1 Asbonarchaeaceae archaeon (SeqCode)
AGAACCGGCCGTACGCGGTCGGCAGGTTCCAGTCGTCGTCCGCCCAGTCGTCCCATATCTTCGTCTCCTCCCGCAGGTTCCGGACGTGGTGCTCCCCGGAGAAGTACCACAGCAGCTCATGGATGAGCGAGTTCCACCGGAACCCGTCCATCTTCTTCGTCGTCAGCAGCGGGAAGCCCTCCTGCAGGTCGATCTCGTAGCTCTGCATGAACGTGGAGATGGTGTCGACCCCTGTCCGGTTCTCCTTGTAGTTGCCGTCCGCGAGAACGTTCCGGACGAGGTCGAGATACTGTTCCATGCCCGGGGGTGGTCGCGGAACCAATAAATCAGTACCGGATGTCGGCGTTCTCGTACAGCGGGAACCGGTCGCACAGCGCCTCGACCTCGTCCCGCACCGCATCGGTCTCGTTGTCGTCGATGGCGCGGGCGATGAGGTCCGCCACGTGCTCGAGGTCGGACTCCTCCATCCCGCGCGTGGTGAGTGCCGGTGTGCCGATGCGGACGCCGGACGTGACCTTCGGCGAGCGGTCGTCGTAGGGGATCATGTTCTTGTTGACGACGATGCCGGCCTCCTCCAGCCGCGCCTCGGCCTCCTTCCCGGTCATGTCCTTGCTGGTCATGTCCACGAGCACGAGATGGTTGTCCGTCCCCCCGGACACGAGCCGGAACCCGTGGTCCTGCAGCCGCTCCCCGAGCGCCTCTGCGTTGGCGACGATCTGCCGCTGGTAGTCGGCGAAGCCCGGCTCCTGCGCCAGCCTGAAGCTGACCGCCTTCCCTGCGATCTGGTGCATCAGCGGCCCGCCCTGCGAGTGCGGGAACACGCCGCTGTCCACGTCGTCCGCGTACTCCTCGCTGCACAGGATCATCCCGCCGCGCGCACCGCGCAGCGTCTTGTGCGTGGTCGTGGTGACGATGTCCCAGTCCGGGAACGGGTTCTCGTGGATGCCGGCCGCCACAAGCCCGGCGACGTGCGCGATGTCCGCCATCAGCGTCGCACCGGTCGCCTCGGCCGCTTCCCGGAACGCGTCGAACGGGATCTCCCGCGGGTAGGCGGAGTAGCCGCAGACGATGAGCTCCGGGTCGTGCGCCTCCGCCGCCGCGACGATGTCGTCGCGCTCGAACCGCTCCGTCTCCTCGTTGATGGCGTAGGTGTCGAAGTCGAACAGGGTGCCGGAGAAGTTGACGCCGTGCCCGTGGGTCAGGTGGCCGCCGTGCGACAGCACCGGGCCGAGCACGCGGTCGCCCGCATCGACGACCGCGGCATAGGCGGCGAAGTTGGCCTGGCTCCCCGCGTGCGGCTGCACGTTCGCGTGGTCCGCATCAAATATATCTGTGGCGCGCTCGCGCGCGAGGTCCTCCACCTCGTCGTGGTGCTCGCACCCGGCGTAGTACCGGTTGCCGGGATAGCCTTCCGCGTACTTGTTGGTCAGCACCGAGCCCTGCGCCTCGAGCACCGCCTGGTTCACGAAGTTCTCGGACGCAATCATCTCCAGCCCGTCCGACTCCTGCCGGGCGAGCTCGTTTCGCAGTGCCGAGTGGACGGCGGGATCGGCGTCAGAAAGCGGGTGGTGGTCCATGTCCTATGATGCGTATGCAAGCATTAAGAATCGGTCGGACATGTCAGAGCCGCGGCACGGCGACGGTGAACCGTGTTCCGGATGGCGCGCGGTGGGCGTCGCCGACATCAACGTATCCGCCGCTCTCTTCGGCGGCGCGGCGCACGATGTGGAGGCCGATGCCGGTGTTGCTCCCGGTGCCGAAGTCGAACAGCTGCTTCCGGTCGTGCTCGGGGATGCCGAGCGTGTCCCATGGGATACCATCGCCGTCGTCCTCCACATGGAACTCGATGATGTCCTCCGTGTCGTCTGCGGGTGCGGCGTCCAGCCAGATGGTGTCGGCTCCGGAGTGCTCGATGCCGTTCCGCACGAGGTTGCCGAGCGCGTCCTGCAGGTAGCTGACCGCGGTCACGCTGTATGAATCGTCGGCGGCGTTCTCCAGGGTGATGCCGGCATTTTCAGCCTCGTCCCGGCAGTCTGCCATGATGGCGTTTATCTGTGCGTCGGTGTCGTACTGCTGTCGCTGGGCGTCCTGGGTCTTCCGGGCGTCGCTCTCCCGCTCGAGCAGCCGCACCATCCGGTCGATGTGCTCCTCCGCGGTCTCAAGGTATTCGTCGTCGTCATCCGTCTCCTGTGCCAGCGTGATCTGGCCCCGGGCGACGTTGATTGCGTTCCGCAGGTCGTGGTTCAGCAGCTGGCGCCACGTCTCCGACGCGGCGAGATCCTCCTCGACCTGCTCCAGCTCCTCCTGGAGGTAGGCGATCTGCTCGTTGCAGCTGCCACACCCGGAGATGTCGTCGTATATGCGGTCGACCTGGTCGGCGGCGGTGTCGTACGAGACCTGCCCGGCGTCGACGTAGCGGCCGCCGGTCGCGTCCACGGCCGCCCCGACGAAGTCGTCCCAGTCGTGCCGGGTCGCACCGGTGGCGGCGGTGTTCCTGTCCCCACCACGACGTCGTACTCCTGTTCACGCAGCTTCATGATGGCCGAGGCGGTGTCCGGTGCGGTGTCGATATCTGCCCAGTCGAGCCGCTCGCCGAGCTCCTGCTGCGCGTCGTACCCTGCGGTCACGAGGACGGAGTACCCCGCCCCAGCTCTCGAATCATCCATATTGCCACCTTAAGGAAACAAAAATTTATAAGCGAGTGATTTGGCTGCCGTTTCTGGAGCAAGGGGCCAAGGCCGGTGCGCTCTCGTGTGAACCGGAGCAACGAGGTACCCGGCTCAACGCATCGCTCCGCGATGGGCCCGGCGAGATTTGAACTCGCGACTACCGGGTATCCTCTCTATCATCGGCGCGAAGGACATCGTCCTTCTTACACCGGTATCTCCGCCCGGAGACGCCGGCGGCCTCAGCGCTTTCAACTTGCGTTAAAAGCCCGGTGCTCTGCCAGGCTGAGCTACGGGCCCCTGCCCACTCTCGAATTCCCTCAGAAGCCTTAAATATCCGGTCAGGGGACGTAGCGCTCCACGTCCTCGTACGCCAGCGCGAACACGTGCCCCCACATCCCGATGATGGCGGCGTCAAGCGCCAGCGATGCCGGTTCACCGACCGGGAGCGGGACGAAGAGCGAGGCCGCGGAGAGCAGGTACAGCCAGGCGGCGACGAACGCGACCGGCCCGGCCAGCCCCTCGTCCTGCGTCGGGAGGTACGGGTACAGCACCCAGAACGACACGGCAGCGCCCACCGCCGTGACCGCGTACCCCGCCACGAGCTGTCCGGCAGGCACGTCGAGCAGCAACCGGAGCCGCGCCACCGCATCCGCGAAGATGCGGAACGACAGGGTCTCGTACCCCCAGAACGCCGTCACCGCGCCGATGACCGCTGCGGCGGCGTACAGGGCGCCGAGGAGGACGATCCCGGTGAGGCAGGTGGTGGCGAGGACGGAGCGCAGCGTGATGCGGTAGCTCTTCTCCTGCACGAGGGCGATCTGGTGCGGGTCGTACCGCCGCGCCGCCGCCACGACACTGCCGACGAGCACCGGGATGCCGAGGAGGGCCGCCGAGGCGGCAGCGGCGTTCGGCCGGCCCGATGCCAGGCCGTATATGGCCGTCCCCGCGGTCGCGGGAAGGAGGCCGGCGACGACCAGCTGCCGCAGCCGTACCGAGTCCATACAGGGAACACGGGGGCGCCGCGTTCAAAAAGCCTGTTCAACCGTCCAGCTGCACGTCGATATCGTCGTCCCGGTACCGCTCCATCTTCAGGCTCTGCTCCAGGGACAGCGTCTTCTCGCACCCCGGGTAGCCCTCGCAGCCCCAGAAGTAGCCGTACTTCCCCTCCTTCACCTGCATGTTGAACCCGCACTCCGGGCAGCCGATCTCCTTCGGCTCCCTGTCCTTGTGCTCCTTGCACGTCGGCTGGTCCGCCGCGTTCATCCGCGTTGCGCGCCGCCCGCAGTGGACGCATATCGTCTGCTTCGTCTCCGGCGCCATGCCGTCTGCCGGCCACCGAAGATTTTTAAGCAGTACAACAGCATCCCTCGCCTATGCAGAAGCTTCTCGTCCTCCTCGCCGTGGTGCTCGCGCTCACGTCCGTCGCCGCCGCATCATCCGGGTTCTACAGCGTCAACGGCTCCGAACCCCGGTTCCTGCGTGATATCGGCCCGCAGGACGAGCGCACGGACGAGCCGCTCGCCGCGGCCGTCGTCGCGGTTGCCGTCGCCGCGGTCATCCTCCGCGGCCTGCGGCAGTACGAGGACTGAACCGCCTGCTAGCAGGAGCGTATGTCGGCGGCCAGCTCCACGTCCACCCTGACCGCGGCGCCGTCCTGCTCCATCCGCGTGATGTCCGCGAGGCCGTGTGCGGCGAGCCCGGTGAGGAGGTCGCAGACATCGGCTCCGCACCGCAGCCCTGACAGGTCATCTCCATCAGCGGACCGGGTTTGAAGGGTCTGAAGCAGCTCCTGCTCCATCGCGGTGAGCGCTGCAGGCATGTACCAGACAGCCCGCTCTATCTATATAAATATGTTGTACTGTCGGACGAACTCCTACAAGAGCCGGCCCGGGCCACCCCTCTCCAGGTTCTATGGACGAGGATGTCTGGTCCGAGGTCGCCTACGTGGAGCAGTCGTCCAACAGGGAGCGCGTCCTCCGCGCCCTCGTGGATGCCGGGCGGCCGATGACCCCGGCGGAGCTGGCGGACGAGCTCGACACCGGGGTCAAGACCGCGAGCCGCGCGGTCCGCGGGCTGCACGACCACGGACTCGCCGCATCGCTGGACCCGGACGCGCCGCGTGACCGTCGGTACCGCGCCACCGAGGACGCCCGGACGGTCGCCGCCCGTCTCGCAGCGGTGGCCGATCGACCGGCGTTCCGCGCGGACGCGACCGCTGCCGCGGAGCCGTCCGCCACCTATGCGCCCGACCGTCCGGACGAGGTGCAGGCGGACATCGACCACGTGCGCCGGTCCCCGAACCGGCGCGCCGTCCTCGCCCGCCTCGCCACAGTCGAGGTCCCGCTGACACCGTCCGAGGTCGCGGACGACCTCGACATAGCGTTCAACAGCG
>JAXINY010000134.1:0-5043 GCA_034190525.1 Asbonarchaeaceae archaeon (SeqCode)
AGAGAATGATTTATAAATGCGGGGGTCAGTCGAGCGCCAGGCTGACCTTGATCGCCCGATCTACTTCCTGCATACGCGCTTCATCCAGCGAACCGACACGATTACGGACGCGGTGCGGGACGGACACTGTACGGAGCTGATTGAGCAGAATAACAGAATCTCTATCGATATTGCCTTCTCCCGCCTCTAGAGCAACAGTGAAGGGATACCCTGCTTCTCCCTTGGTTGTCAGGGGAGCGATAATCGTGGTCGCTGCATTTCTGTTGCCGGCATCGTTCTGGACGACGAGACCAGGACGTATTTTCCCTTGCTCCGAGCCTTTCGTTGGCTCGAGATCGACAATTATGATATCGCCACGCCGCAGCTCCATCATTCCCAGTCCGGCAACTGCTCCTCGATATCAGCGTTAACGTGTTTCCACTCCTCCGCTATCTCCCGGTCGCGCTCAGCGCTTTCCCGGTAGGCCGCAGCGAGTTCTTCTTCGCTGTACTGTTTCTCGATGACAATCCGGCCGCCCTCCTCTACTATCTCGACCTCGTCACCGCTGTCGATACCCTCCTGCTCGCGCATCCACTTCGGGATTGTCACCTGGCCGCGCTCGCCGACGACCCGGGTCTCGCCCATGCCGGATTCATACATTTTTCATACTTAAGAAGTCGTGGAGGCTTTTTAAACGGATCATAGATTTCCAGCTGCCGCTGCTCCTGGAACAACACTCAGTATCCGGCCGCGAACCACCGATTTAAACCTGCGGCCCCGCTGTGCACCCATGCGAACCCCGTCCCGCAACGTTCAGCGCGCCGCCCTGCTCGCGGTGTTCCTCGGTGCAGGGCTCGTGGTCGTGAACGCGTACGCCAGCGGCAGCACCGACACCTATCCGTACGCAGACGCTGCAGGGACAGGGGAACAGGTCGTCCCGCCACGGGCGAACGCGACCGCGGTGACGACCGCGGAGCCCGGACGCCTCGTCCTGTTCGGGGCGGACGGGACGGTGCAGTACCACGACACCTCGTTCGACCAGTACAACGACGTCGACCCGCTCGGGGACGGGCGGCTGCTGTACGTCGCGGCGAACCACAGCGGCCCCGGCGACTGCCCCGGGACAACGCTCTGCACCCGCATCGCCATCGAGACCGTCAACACGACAAGCGGGCGGACGGAGCGGCTGTACACGACCGTGAACGCGGGGAAGACCGCGAGCGCGTGGCACGACGTCGACCGGATCAACGGGTCGCTGTACGCGGTGGCGGACATCGCGCAGGACCGCGTGTTCGTCCTCAACGTGTCAAGCGGCGTGGTCGAGTGGGCGTGGGACGCGCAGCAGCACTTCCCGCTCCGCGGGGGTGGCCCGTTCCCCGGCGACTGGACGCACATGAACGACGTCGAGGTGCTGCCGGACGGCCGGCTCATGGCCAGCCCGCGCAACCAGGACCAGGTCGTGTTCCTCGACCGGGGCGGGGTGCAGGAGGAGTGGACGCTCGGGAGCGAGGACGACTACAGCGTGCTGTACGAGCAGCACAACCCGGACTTCCTGCCCGGCGGGCCGTCGGTCATCGTGGCGGACTCGCAGAACGACCGGGTCGTCGAGTACCGCCGCGTCAACGGGACGTGGGTGCAGAGCTGGGAGTGGGGCGGCCTGGCGTGGCCGCGGGACGCGGACCGGCTGCCGGGCTGCCGCACCCTCGTCACGGACACGAACGCCGACCGTGTCATCGAGCTCGGTCCGGACGGCGAGACGCTGTGGACCGCGGACAACCTTGCGAACGTGTACGATGCGGAGCGGCTGGGCACCGGTGACGAGAGCGCGGGCGGCCGGACGGCAGATGCGTGCGGGCTGCCATCACGGGCAGCAGCGACAGGGCAGGACGACACCGGCAGTATCCTGCGCACCTCCAAGGCCGCCATCACCGGGCTGCTCCCGGCGAAGCTGGTGAACGCGGTGAAGTACGTGCTGCCGTACTGGATGGACTACCCCGCGGCACTGGCGCTGGCCACAGCCGTGGCGGCGCTCCTGGCGCTGGTCGTGGTCGAGCTCCGGCGGCGCGTCGATGTCCGGCTGCGGTGGCCGGTGGAGGTGGCATGAACGTGGCTGTCGAGGCGGCGGTGCCGGCCGTCGTTGAGGGCTGGCTGCAGGGCTACGGCCTCCTTGCGCTCTTCCTCGTATTCGTGCTGGAGGGCGCGATGCTGCTGTACGTGGCGCCGAGCGAGAGCCTCGTCCCGGCGGCGGTCGCGCTCATGGCCGACACCCCTGTCGAGGTCGCGGCCATCATCGCGGTGAGCGTCGTGGGCGCGACCATCGGGCAGACAGCGCTGTTCCTGGCGGCGCAGCGCGGCGGCCGGGCAGCGGTGCTGGAGCACCGGCTGGTCCGGGTCTCCGAGGACACGATGCACCGGTTCGAGGCCTGGTTCGACCGGTGGGGCGACATGCTCGTCCCGGTGAGCAACACGCTGCCGTTCACCCGCGGCATGGCGACCATCCCGGCGGGGTTCGCGGACATGCGGCCGCGGCGGTTCGTCGTGCTGTCCGCGGCGGGGACGCTAGTGTTCGAGACGGCGCTGGCGCTCATCGCGCTGAACGTCGTGAACGCGGTGTAGAACTCAGTCGAGGTAGCCGAGGCCGCGGAGCCGCTCCTTCACCTTCTCCTCTTCCTCCTCGGAGTAGGTCGCGCCCCCGTCGTCCTGCCGCTGCAGCTTCTCGTACACCTGCTGGAGCACGTACTGGACGTACTCGTCAGCGGAGTCGAACCCTTTCTCCGGGGCGCGCTCCTCGAACGCGTCGTACTGCTCCTCGGGGATGTCGATGGAAGGCATGTGGTATCACAGGTCGAACTCTCTGTTCGCGCGTTTTAACCGTTCCGGTGTCCCGACGTCGATCCACTCGCCGGGGATGTACTTGTACCGGACGTCCTTCCCGTCCTCCATCATCCGCGTGATGGCGTCGGTCAGCTGGTACTCGCCGCCGGCCCCCTTGTCGATGCGGTCGATGGCGTCGAAGATCTCGGGCTGGAACATGTACACGCCGGCGATGGCAAGGTTGGACGGCGCCTCCCCGGCAGCGGGTTTCTCCACCAGCCCGTTGACGCGGCCCTGCTCGTCCCCGTCGCCGTCGATGACACCGAAGCTGGTCGGGTCGTCGACCTCGACCGCGCCGATGGTGGCGTCCGCGCCCTCGTTCTCGTGGTAGGCGCGGAGGTCGTCGACGAAGTTCTTCGGGTTGAAGAACGAATCCCCCAGCACGACGGCGAACGGCTCGTCGTCGATGACGCGCTCCCCGGCCTTGACCGCGGTGGCGAGCCCGGTGCGCTCGTCCTGCACCGCGTACGTGATGTGGACGCCGAGGTCCTCCCCGCTTCCCAGGTAGTCGAGGATCGCATGCTGTTTATGGCCGACGATGATGCAGATGTCGTCGATGCCCGCCATCTTGAGGGCGTCGATGGCGTGCTCGATGACCGCCTTCTTGCCGACCGGGAGCAGCTCCTTCGGGTAGGCGCGGGTGAACGGCCGCATCCGCGTCCCCTTCCCAGCGGCCGGTATCAGGCCTTTCATCGCTTCCCAATTCGACAGGAGAACTTTTAAATCCGTGTCAGTAGGAGCGGACAGTCAGCCCCGGAATCTGTTCGAAGTGGTCCGGGTCGGCGGTGACGACGGGTTCCGCGCGGTGGCGGGCGATGGCGCCGATCATCACGTCTTCGGCGTCGATGCGCACACCTGCTTCCTTGAGGTCGGCCTGTATCTCCCCCGCCACTCGAGCCGCGGCCGAGGAGAACGACTGTGTCGGGAACTGGGAGAGCAGTATCTCGACGGCGTCGCGTTCCGCCGCGTGATCGTCGGCTTCGCGGATGCCCTGCCACAGCTCCATGACGGTGACAGACGTGACTGCGGCGTTCTGGCCCTCGTCGATCTCTGTCTCTATCGGCTTGACGGCGTCCTTTCCGCGGAGAACATCGACAAGAAACGATGTGTCGAGAATCATAGCGCCTCCTTAATCTCTTCAACGCGCTCCCTGTGCTCCTCGTTGAACCGTTTGCGGTTCTCTTCGATGGCCTCCTCCAGGTCGTCCGCGGTCTCGTCCGAAAGGATGCCGTGGAAGTCATCCAGCTTGACCGGCGTCGTTATCCGCGCCACGGCGTCGCTGAAGCTCTCGTTCTCCTTTTTCTCCGCTTTCAGGCGCTCGTACGCGTCTTCTGAAAGGCTGATAGTCTTCGTTGCCATGGACTGTGTATGTACACACACATTTTTAAATGTGTGCGGGGTGTGGCGGCGACAATGTGCGGGACGCCATCAGCAATAAAACTGTTTTAAACTTCGTTCCTCCAGAGGTTCGTATGCGCGTCTCCGTGATCGGTAGCGGCTACGTCGGTTTGCCGGCATCCGCCGGCCTCGCCTCCCACGGTCATAACGTCGTCACAGTGGACATCGACGAAGAAATAGTCGAAGCGATCAACGAGGGGGAGTGCCCTATCTATGAGGAAGGTCTGCCGGAGCTGCTGCAGCAGGTCGTGGAGGAGGGACGACTGGAGGCGACGACCGACGCGGTACAGGCCGTCCGCGATTCGGATGTCACCTTCCTGGCTGTCGGGACGCCGATGCGGGACGACGGCAGCATCAACCTCGACATCATCAAGCAGGCCGCCAGAGACGCCGCGGAGGGGCTGAAGCGGAAGGACGGCTACCACGTGGTCGTCGTCAAGAGCACGGTCGTCCCGACGACGACGGAGGACGAGATCGTCCCTATCCTGGAGGAGGTATCGGGCAAGACGGCGGGCGAGGACTTCGGCGTCTGCATGAACCCGGAGTTCCTGCGGGAGGGGACCGCACTGAACGACTTCCTGGAGCCGGACCGCATCGTCATCGGGGAGCTGGACGAGAGGTCGGGGGAGACGGTCGCACAGCTGTATGAAGACTTCGACGCGCCCGTGATGCGGACCTCGCTGCGGGCGGCGGAGCTCATCAAGTACGCGTCCAACTCCCTGCTCGCGACGAAGATATCGTTCATCAACGAGATCGGAAACCTGTGCAAGGAGCTCGGCATCGACGTGTACG